>JAFDWI010000205.1 GCA_018268545.1 Actinomycetota bacterium | reverse complement strand
GAGGCCGGACGTCGGCTCGTCGAGGAACAGCACCTCGGGATCGTGCAGGAGCGCCCGCGCGAGCGCGATCCGTTTGCGTTGACCCGTCGACGCGCCGGCGACGCGCCGGTCCGCGCGGTCGGACATGCCGAAGCGTTCGAGCAACTCACCGATACGGCGGCGTGCGTCGGCCTGGTCGATTCCCCGGATCCGAGCGACCGCGAGCAGGTTCTCGGTCGCGGTGAGACGGTCGTCGAGACCGGCATGTTCGGTGAGCACCCCGGTGTGGCGGCGCAACTCGTCGGGCTCGACGGTCGGGTCGTAGCCGAGGACGCGGATGGTGCCGGCATCGGGAACGAGCACCCCGTTGAGCAGGCGGACCGTCGTCGTCTTTCCGGCGCCGTTCGGTCCGAGGAGCGCCAGGACCTCACCGGCGGGCACGTCGATGGTCAGGTTGTCGAGCGCGAGGTGACTGCCGAATCGACGGGTGAGGCCGACGGTGCAGATCGCGGTGTCGGGCGTCGCGGTCACGAAACTCACCTTCTGCGGCGGGACGGGTTGGCCATCATGCGACGGTCGTAGCTATCCTGCAACAAGATGGATCGCCGTGAACCTTGCCGCCATGATCGAATCCCCGCCGGCCGATGCGGTCGCGATCGTCAGCCGGGGACAGGAAACGACCTACGGGGAACTGCGAACCCAGGTTGCCTCGATGCGCGGTGGCCTCCGTGCGCTCGGCGTCGAACGCGGGGACCGTGTGGCGATCGTCTGTGCCAACAACTGGTACTTCGTCGTCTCATACCTTGCGTCGCTGGGGCTGGGCGCGGTGGTCACTCCGCTGAACCCGTCGAGCCCGAGCGCCGAGCTCGAACGCGAGATCGCCGTCGTCGGGGCGAAGCTGGTCGTGGTCGGACCGTCCGCGCAACGGTCGATCGAAGCGATCGACCGGTCGTCGGTTCCCACCCTCGAGGTCGTCGTGAACTGCAGTGACGCACCGGAGGACTCCGGCCCGTGCGTCGCCGACCTTCTCGCGAGCGACCCTGTGGAGATCGTCGACGTCGACGCGAACGATCCTGCGGTGTTGATCTTCACCTCGGGTACCGCCGGGCGCCCGAAGGCCGCGAAGCTGACCCACGGCAACATCCAGGCGAACATCGAACAGATCCTCCAGCTCGAAGCGGCGCGCGTCGAGGTCCACGATGTCGGGCTGGGGTTGTTGCCGCTGTTCCACATCTACGGCCTCACCGTGGTGTTGGGGCTCACCTTCGCGACCGGTTCGGCGGTGGTGCTCGTCGAACGGTTCGACCCGCAGTCGCTGATCACGACGATCGTCGAACGTGGCGTCACCGTGGTGCCGGGCGTGCCCGCGATGTGGATGGCACTCGCGAACCTTCCCGGGGTCCCGCCGGGGGCATTCGCGAACGTGCGCATCGCGACGTCCGGTGCGGATCGGCTCCCCACCCGGATCGCCGAGGCGATCATGGACCGGTTCGGGCTCGCCGTGCACGAGGGCTACGGGCTCACCGAAGCGTCGCCGGTGGTGACGTCGTCCATCGGGTGTGGCGCCGCGCCCGGGTCGGTCGGCTGCCCGTTGCCGGGGGTCGAGATCCGGGTGGTCGACGACGATCGGGAAGACGTGCTCGTCGGTGACGTCGGTGAACTGTGGGTGCGTGGGCCGAACGTGTTCGCCGGGTACTGGGACGACGATGGAGCGACCGATGCGGTACTCGATCGTGACGGCTGGCTGCACACCGGTGACCTCGGCGTCGTCGACGAAGTGGGCAACCTGACCCTCGTCGACCGGTCGAAGGATCTGATCATCGTGTCGGGCTTCAACGTGTACCCGGCCGAGGTCGAGGACGTGTTGATCGCGCATCCCGGTATCGTCGGGTGTGCGGTCGTCGGGGTTCCTCACCCCTACTCGGGTGAGGCGGTGAAGGCGTTCGTGGTCGTCGACGGTTCGATGCCGGTCGAGGAGGACGAGGTCATCGCCTGGTGCGCGGATCGCCTCGCCCGGTACAAGTGCCCCGAGAAGGTGATGTTCGTGGACGAGCTCCCGCGTGGCATCTCGGGCAAGGTCCTGCGGCGGGAACTTGTCGACACCGACGTCTGAGCGAACCTCGGTTCCCGGTCGATCCGGAGTCGAGGGCGAGGCGTCCTGGGTCGCGTCGATTCTCGAGAAGTCGCGTTGACCGTTTCGGGCGACGCCGACCTGGTCGTCGGGAGCCTCGACCCGGAGCGCGTCGAGGTCGTCGTGGTCGTGCCGTGTTTCAACGAGGCGCAACGTCTGGATGTGAGGCCGCTGGGCGACATGCTCGGTGACGGGTCGTTCGGCGTCGTCCTCGTCGACGATGGTTCGACGGATGCGACGTGGAATCGATTCGGCACGCTCGTGGACGGACATCCCGGGAGTGCCGTTGCGATCCGGTGCTCGAGGAACCGTGGGAAGGGTGAAGCGGTGAGGACCGGGATGCGCGCGGCGCTCGGATCCGATCCGCGATGGGTCGCGTATCTCGATGCGGATCTCGCGGTGGCGCCCGCGGAGTTCGCCCAGATCGTGCATCGATGCGCCCCCGGGATCGACGTGATCCTGGCGAGTCGGGTTCGGCTGCTCGGCTACCACATCGATCGACGGCTTTCGCGCCACCTGGTCGGCCGGGTGTTCGCGACGTTCGCATCGTTGCTGCTCGCGCTTCCCGTCTACGACACGCAGTGCGGTGCGAAAGGTTTCCGGGTCACACCGGTCCTGCGGGCGGCGCTCGCGACCGAATTCGAGACCGCGTGGTTGTTCGACGTGGAGCTGCTCGCCCGGCTGATGTACCCCGAACATGGCGACGCCGTCGGGGTCGATGCCCTCGAGGAGGTCCCGCTCCGCCAGTGGCGCGACGTGGCCGGTGGCGCGCTCGGTGTGCGTTCGGCAGGGGCGATCGCCCGCGAATCCCTTGTGCTCGCTCGGACGGTGTCGGTAGCGCGGCGCCGTTTCGAGCGCCGTCGGCAACGGCCGGGATGATCCGACGCGTCCGAACCGGTGTCCGGCGAAGCGGGTGGCGCGTTCAGCGAGTTCGTTCGAGCAGGTGGTACGGCGGTGGGATGACGAGGGTGCCGGTCGACCGGTAGTCGGCCCAACGTGTTCCGTGCTGGTCCGCGCCGAACGTGGACACGAGGCGATATCCGGGCACATCGGGTGTGACCGAGATGAAGAAGCTCGTCCTTTCGTTCCCGGTCGCACGGTACGTGGGCCCGAACGACGTCGGGATCGCCATACGGATGTTGCAGCCCGACTTGCGGGCGAGCGCGACAACCCCGGGAAGGACGGTCAGGATCGTCGATCCGTCGGCGTTGATCGCCACGGTTCCGCCGTCGCGCGCACATGCGTCGTTCACGACCTGCGCGAACTGGTCGATCGCGCCGTAGGTGATCGACCCTGCATCGGCTGACGGGCGGGCGGCGACGACGATGTGAGCGGTGGAGAGCGTGACGGCAACCGCCAAGGCCACCGCGAGCGCGACACCGACTGCGGTTCGGGCCGACGCGGGAACGGCGTGACGGAGTCGAGGCGCGATCACATCGGCGATCGTCAGCGCCAGGAAGAGCCAGGTTGCTGCCGCGATCGGCCAATACACGACCTGGTTCACCGTCGACGCGATGGCGATCGCCGTCTCGGGCAGCATCGCCGTCGAGACGGTCGCGCCGACGAGCGCGGCGATCGTGAGTGATCCGCACGTGAACAGCGAACGCTCGCGGCGACGCCAGGTGTGGACGAGGGACCAGATGAGCGCGACCGTCACGATCGCGGCGGATGCGAGTTGCCAAGGTGTGACCGGCTGCAGCTCGTAGGGCCACTTGCCGATGACGACGATTTCGCCGATGGACGCGGGGCTGAACGGATTGTGCACCCAGGAGGGAGGGATCTGGAGTTCGACGAGGAGTCGGCGTAGCGCGAACCCGAAGCCGACCGGTTCGATGCCGCTGGTCCCGGCTGAAAACACCAGCCCGAGGTTGCCGCTGCGCGCGACCTGGTCGAACAGCGGGCCACTCCAACAAATGAGGGCGACGACCACCGAGGACACGACGACCCGTGGCGACAGCGAAAACGACGTGCCGTTCCGCATGGACTGTGCGAAGTCCCGGATCGTGATTCCGATCCAGACGAGCGCGGTGAGCACAACGGGAACGACGAACGTGAGATGCGATTGCACCGACAGCGAGCCGAAGAACACCGCGGCAGGCAGCCACCAGCGGTCGCGGTTCGACGCCGCCCAGATCGCGCCGATGAATCCGACGAACGACCACACGGCTGCGGTCGGGTTGTAGGGCATACGGAGCGAATCCGCGCCCAGTCCTGCCGTGAGAAGTGCGAGCATCGCCACCGTCGCGACGACGCCGGTCAGGCGTGCTCGTCGCCAGGCAACGATGATGATCGTCGCGAATGCTGCGACCGCGATCGCCGCGGACCCGATCAGATCGCCGGCGGTCGATGGTGCGGTGATCTTGCCGAACACGCCGAGAATCCAATACTGCAAGGGCCCGAGTTGGCTGACGGGCTGCCCGACGTTTCGGCTGACCGACGAGATCTGACCGATCAGGGGAGGGTGACGCGTGAAGGTGTCCGCCGAACGCGCGACCACGACCGCCCAGTCGCTCGTCGGGACCCATCCGCGCATCGCCCGGACGGCAGCGGCGATCGGTGCAACCACGATGACCGTCGCGGCGGCCACGACGAGCCAGCTGGTCGTTCGGGTCGCCGTCGACGTACCGGGGTGGTGATCTGGTCGACGATCGGGTTCGCTCACCGGCCGATCCACCGCAGCGTCATCGTCGTCGGCACCGGACAAGTATGCCCGACGCTTGTCCGGCGCTCGCCCCGTCACCTTGTGAACACGTGCACATTGTCTCCTACGATGGGCGACCATGGCGCCCCCGTCCGGTCGCACCATCCCCGATGCGACCGTGGCGCGCCTGCCGATCTACCAGCGGGTGCTCGGGGAACTCCAGGATCGTGGTGCCGCCACCGTCTCGTCGGAAGATCTGGCGGAGCTCTCCGGGGTCAACGCGGCGAAGGTCCGCAAGGATCTGTCCTTTCTCGGGAGTTACGGGATCCGAGGTGTCGGTTACGAGGTCGACTACCTGCTCTTCCAGATTCGCAACGCGCTCGGACTGACCCAGCAGTGGCCGGTGGTGATCGTGGGTGTCGGGAACCTCGGGCGCGCGCTTGCCGATTACGCCGGGTTCACCTCACGGGGATTCCCGGTGGCCGCGCTCGTCGACGACGATCCGGCGAAGGTCGGTACCGAACACGTCGGGATCGTCATCCGTGCGTTGTCCGAGCTCCGAGACGTCGTGCGGGATCTCGACGTCGCCATCGGGGTGATCGCGATTCCCGCATCCGGTGCCCAACGGGTCGCGGATCTGTTGGTCGAAGCCGGTGTCTCGTCGATCCTCAACTTCGCGCCGACCGTCCTGTCGGTTCCCGACGGTGTCAACCTCCGTCAGGTCGATCTCGCGGTCGAGCTCCAGATCCTCAGCTTCCATCGCCGGCATCGAAACCGTGAACGTGGAGCGGTCGATCCGGCCGCCGAGTCGAATCCCCGTCGCTGACGGCGTCGTGATCGAAACCACTCGAGGGCGCCGTCCCACCACCCGACGGTAGAGAAGGATGTCACGCACGCCTCTGTCGGGGTTGTCCTGGCGCGGCCTGGATGCCGGTGCACTCGGCACGGTCGTCGCCCGACCCTTGTACGACGAGCCTCTCCACGATGGTCGAAGGACCGATCGAGGTGAGCCTGTACGTGCGTCGGAGCGATCGCGGCCCGGGTCGTTGGAGCCCGTACGGGCCGGCTCCGATCAGCCGGCGAACAGTTCGCTGAGCTGCGCTTCGAACGGGGTCGGGTCGATGCCCTGCCGGGACAACCAGGCGTCGTCGTAGACGGTGTGCGCGTAGCGATCACCGGCGTCGCACAGCAGCGAGACCACCGATGCCGACCGGCGGGCATCCCGGAGTTCACCCACGAGTTGCGCCACGCCCCAGAAGTTCGTGCCCGTCGAGGCGCCGACGCGTCGACCCAACATCGCGTTCAGCACGCGCATCGCGGCGACCGAGGCAGCGTCGGGTACTCGGACCACCCGGTCGATCACCTCGGGAAGGAACGAGGCCTCGACGTGTGGGCGGCCGACCCCTTCGATTCGACCCGCGCGGGAGGGGCCGTCGCGATGGTCGGCGGACCCGTGGCCCGACGCGGCTTCCCACGCATCGGCGTACGCGGATCCTTCGGGGTCGACGAGACAGACCCGGGTCGCGAGGCGACGCCACCGGACGAAGCGGCCGATCGTGGCGGCCGTGCCGCCCGTGCCGGCCCCGACCACGATCCAGTCGGGTACGGGATGTGGCTCACGTTCGAGCTGCGCGAAGATCGACTCGGCGATGTTGTTGTTGCCGCGCCAGTCGGTCGCCCGTTCGGCATTGGTGAACTGGTCGAGGAGAAAGCCGTTGGTGTCGGCCTCCAGGCGGCGTGCTTCGGCCGCGAGATCCGCGGTCGGATCGTCGACCAGGTGGCAGTCGCCACCGTAGAAGCGGATGCGGTCGATCTTCTCGGGTGATGTCGTCGTTGGCATGACCGCGGTGAACGGCAGCCCGAGCAGACGAGCGAAGTAGGCCTCGGACACCGCGGTCGATCCCGATGAACATTCGATGAGGTGGGTCTCGGGGCCGATCCGGCCGTTGCACAGGCCGTACAGCACGAGCGATCGGGCGAGCCGGTGTTTCAGGCTCCCGGTGGGGTGGGCGGACTCGTCCTTCAGGTACACGTCGACCCCGGTCGACCGGGGAATCGGCACCGTGATCAGGTGCGTGTCGGCAGACCGGTTCGCGTCGGCCTCGACCACCGATATCGCATGATGCACCCAGTTCCGGTCCATTGCGCCGACGCTAACCGGCATCACCTGCCCGGTCCGATCGGATCGCGACCGCGGGTAGCGTGGCACCGATGTCGTCGAATCGTGCTGATGCGGTCGTGCTCTTCGGGGCGACCGGTGATCTCGCGTACAAGCGGATCTTCCCGGCGCTCTGGGGGATGCATTTCGTCGACCGTCTCGACATGCCGGTGATCGGCGTCTCGTCGTCGCGTTGGGACGACGACGACCTTCGTGCCCGCTTCCACGAGGCGGTCGGCGCGTCGGTCGACCCACCCGACCCGGCCCGCTGGGCGACGCTGGCGCCGCGGCTCTCGTACGTGAGCGGTGACTATCGCAAGGCCGAAACCTTCGAGATGTTGGCGAGCCGCCTCGAGGGTTGCGAGCGGCCGTTGTTCTATCTTGCGATCCCACCGGAGCGGTTCGCCGATGTGATCGCGGGGCTGGGTCGCGTCGGTCTGGGTGACGCCGGTCGGGTCGTCGTGGAGAAGCCGTTCGGGCGCGACCGTCGCTCGGCGAAGGAACTGAACGGTTGTCTGCACGAGGTGTTCTCCGAGGATCGGATCTTCCGGATCGATCATTTCCTCGGTAAGGAACCGATCGAGAACCTGCTCGTGTTCCGTTTCGCGAACTCGTTGCTCGAGCCCGTGTGGAACCGCAACTTCATTTCGAGCGTCCAGATCACGATGGCCGAATCGTTCGGCGTCGGGTCGCGTGGCGGGTTCTACGAGAGCGTCGGCGCCCTGCGGGACGTCGTGCAGAACCACCTGTTGCAGATCGTTGCGCTCATGGCGATGGAGCCGCCTGCGGGCGGCGACGCGAACGACCTGCACGACGAGCGCTTTAAGTTGCTGCGTCAGGTACGGGCCTTCGATCCGTCGTCCGCGGTGCGAGGCCAGTACCGCTCCTACAAGGACGCACCCGGCGTCGACCCGTATTCCGAGGTCGAGACGTTCGTCGCGATCCGGTTCACCATCGACTCGTGGCGTTGGGCGGGTGTGCCGTGGCTGATCCGGGCCGGTAAGGGTCTCGGCGTCAGCGGCACCGAGGCGGTCGTGACCTTCGCGTCGCCACCGCGGTTGCTGTTCACCGATGTCGACCCGGTTTCGCTCGAACCGAACCGGCTGCGGTTCCGACTCGGTGCCGACGACGGGATCATGTTGCATCTGCAGGCCAAGGCGCCGGGGGAGCGGCTCCGGACCCAGTCGGTCGACCTCCAGGTTTCCCACGAGGTCGCGCTCGGCCATCGCGAGGACGCGTACCAACGCCTTTTGGACGACGCGATCCTCGGCGAGACCCGTCGATTCGGCCGGACCGACGCCTTGGACGAGCAGTGGCGGATCGTCGACCCGTTGCTCGTCGCCCCGCCTCGGCTGCATCTGTACGACGAGGGACGGCTCGGGCCCTCCGAAGCCGACGATCTCGCCGCCGATCTCGGGGGCTGGGTCGATCCGATCCCCCCGAGCGGGGTCGTCCCCGGCGTCGCACCCCCCCACTGACCCCCCTCAATCGAACTTCGGGAGGAACCCTGGGATATACCGAGGTTTCCTCCCGAAGTTCGAGTTCTCGGGGGTCAGACGGGGGCGAGTCTGGCCATCGTGGCGACGGTTCGGTAGACGGCTTCGGCGGGGCCGATCTCGTCGGGTTCCAACAGGTTCGCCATGATGGCGAGGACCCACTCCATCAGCGTCTTGGAATGCATGCCCACCCGGGTCAGTTCGCGCAGCAGCGCCGGGTTCCCCATCAGGGTCATGAACAGTCGGGCAACCTTGAAGTACAACCCGTACTCGGCGTCGAGCAGATGCGGATAGCGGGCGAGCGCGAGCCCGTCGCCGGTCGCGATCGCTTCGGCGATCAATTCGGCTGCCAGCCGCCCTGTCTCGTAGGCGTAGTCGATTCCCTCACCGTTGAACGGGTTGATGAAGCCGGCGGCGTCGCCGACGGCGACCCAGTTCGGCCCGACCTTGGGGTTGACCGATCCGGCCATCGGGAGGCGACCACCCTTGGGGGGTTCGAGTGCGCCGTCGGGGTCGAGCCCCCAGTGCGCCGGGGCGGTGCGCACCCATTCGTCCATCATGTGGTTGGTGTTGGCGGTCCGGTAGTCGCGGAACGTGCTGAGCAACCCGATGCCGACGTTGACGGTTCCGTCGCCGATCGGGAACACCCATCCGTAGCCCGGCATCGCGGCACCGTTCCGGTCCCGCACGTCGAGTGCGCTCTCGATCCACCGGTCCTCGTCCATCGCAGAGCGGTAGTAGCCCCGGATCGCCAGTCCCATCGGGTACGAGCGGTTTCGTGCCGCGCCGAGCGCCCGCCCGATCCGTGAATTCGCACCGTCCGCGAGCACCGTGTAGCGAGCGGTGATCTCGCGATGCTCGCCGGTCGCCTTGTCGACCACGGCGGCGCCGGTCACCAGCCCGTCTTCGACGACCGGTTCGGTCGCCTCGGTTCCGTCGAGGAGCGTCGCGCCCGCGTCGGCAGCGTGGCGGGCGACGACCTCGTCGAGTTCGGTGCGCCGCACGACGTACCCGCGAGCGGGAAACCTGGAGTGCTGCGGCCAGGGGAGTTCCAGTGTGATCCCGTGTGCTCGGGTGCGGAGGCCGTCGTTGGGGTGCTTGGTCGTCAACCACCCGCCGAGGCCCATCTCACCCAACTGGAGGACCGCGCGGGGGGTGAGGCCGTCGCCACAGACCTTGTCGCGTGGGAACGCCGACTTCTCGACGATGACGGTGTCGAGCCCGGCTCGGGCACACCAGTAGCCGGCAGCCGCGCCGCCCGGTCCACCGCCGATGACGAGGACGTCGTGTCGTTCGCTTGTCACAGGATGGTCGAGGAGCTCGGTGCGTCCGGACCTCGGTGCGTCCGGACCGACGATCAGGAGCTGCAGCCGGGGATCTGCGACGGCGTCTGGCCGGCCGCGATCTGCGTGGCGAGCTGGTCGAGGTCGTCCGCCGGTGCCGCACCAGCGAAGTGTTCGCGCTCGTAACGGATCACGAGGACGATCTTGTCGCACCCGAGCGAGGCGTCGGTGCCACCGGGTCCGAACCCGGGCATCCCGGCGCCGGGATCGGCCGGCTTCTTGGTGTCGCCGAACGTCTTGGAGCCCGTCACCTTGGTCCAGTTGGAGGAACCCAGGTCGACCCACTTGACCTGGTCCTGCCACTTGGGGAATGTCTTGAGCAGATCGCCACCCGCGAATGCCGGACCCGAACCACCGCCGCCGGTCGCGCCGTGACAACCCGCGCAGCTCTGGGCGTAGAGCTGGGCACCCATCGCGTCGGGCGTGTTCGCCGTCGCCGGCGGCACCGTCACCCCGTTCACGTAGATGATCGCCCACACCACCAGGGCGGGGAACAACACGACCGCCCACACCGGGATCCGTCGACGACGGCCGGCCGCTGCGACCGGGTCGACCGGTACGGGGGTCTCATTCGGGTTGGAGGTCTCGCTCACTGCCATCTCCACTCGCGGGCAAATCAACGCCGTCGCGCATCGAGGTCGTCGGACAACGACGCACTCTAGTGGCGCGCCCCCGATGTGATGCCAACGCGCCAGGAGCGAAGCCGGGCGATCATCGTCGGATTGTGTGTCGACCGCGTGGGGCGTGCTAAAGAGTTGGACGTGCATGTGCAAGGACCAACCGGACCCGGCGATGACAATGTGAGCCGATTCACGAACGGTTCGGTGTTGCCGTCGTCGGTCGGAGGAGAGCGCTAGATGGTTGCCTTCGTCGGATCATTCGTCGCCGCCATCATCCTGATGGGAGCGATCGTGCGGTACGGGCGGCGTCGCCCCGCCGGTAAGCCCCTCACGTGGGGCGAGGCGGCCCTGGGCGCGACGTTCGCGTTCTTCTGCATGTTCTGGGCGTACGCGATCGTCCCGGAGTCGTGGATCAACTTCTTCCAGAACGATCTCAAGTGGCGCCCGGACCAGTTCCTCGCCGGACCGCACGGATCGTTGGTGAAGGGCCCGATCTCGTTCTCGAAGGCGGCGCTGGGCGACATCATCACCACCGTGATCTACGTGTTCATGGTCGGCGCGCACATGTCGCTGTTCATGTTCTGGAACCGTCGTGGCAAGTTGCAGGCCGACGAGGCCCGCAAGGACGCCGTCCGTCGCGGTGGACGTCGCCCCTCGCTCGGCCGCAAGGGTCAACTCGCGTGAGCGCCGCTCACGGAACACAGGAGCACCGGTAGGCACCAGTGGCAGACACGATCGACAAAGTCGGCTCCGACAAGGGGCGGATGGGCGAACTCGACGAGAAGGTACGCGGGTCCCAGGCCTGGAACTCGATCTTCCGGCCGGGCTCGGTGT
>JAFDWI010000204.1 GCA_018268545.1 Actinomycetota bacterium | reverse complement strand
GCAATCTCCGGAGGAGATCATGCGTGATGGGTTGGAGGCTATTCGGCGCTCGAAGCTTCCGCCGCCGCCGGATGGATGTGATCGGAGTCGGCCATGACGCGGAAACTTCTGGGTGGCGTGGCCAGTGTGGTGTTGTTGGCTGGGTGTGCTTCGGGGGCTGGTTCGTCTGCTGGGTGCAGGGGCGTGTCATTGCCAGCGTCGGCGGGTGCTGGCTCGTCGAGCCCCCTGTCGACTGGTGTTTCGGGTGTTGACTCCCTCGCTGGGCTTCAGGCCGTGATGCGAAGGGCTGGTATCGCTTGTAAGGGCAGGCAGGGGCCTTATGTTGATCATGATCCCGGCTCAGGTGGGATGGGGCCCGCTCCGGTAGAAGCGTTGGAGTGCACGGTCGATGGGCGGCGTCTGAATATTTCGAGGTGGTCAACGAAATCGGAGCGGGTAGCGGCTATGCGGTACCCGAGGGCACTCTATTGCGCGTCGATCGCTAAGACCAGCGAGTCGTCAGGCTCCGATCAGTTGTCGTGGATCGGTTCAGGAACGTGGGTAGTGGCTACTGCTGATGCCACGGTCAAAGACGGCCAGGTGATTGATCGGATTGGTGCGGCGCTTGGTGTCGCACCGACTCACGTTGATTGCGCTACAGGTCCTGGCACGGAAGCTGAAGCGTTGGCTGTGTTGCAGCGGGACCTGGCACATGGAGGTGTGGCCTGCCCCGGTACGGCTGTGGCGTACAAGAAGGCGAAGAATTCGATTTCGTTTGGACCCGATCCCGTCGAGAAGCTCCACTGTGTGATCGAGGGCACCAAGGTAACAGTGTCCGGTTGGAAGAACACCAATCAACGTATTGCTGGGATGTACTTCGCTGGCATCGCTTGTGGAACGAGTCGGGTTGATCGTCTTGAATGGGTCGGGTCGGCGAATTGGGCCGTGACTGTGGGCACGGTGACGCCTACGAGCCGCGCGCTCATCGATCGGATTGCCAAGGCCTTGAAGGTCGCACCGACGGTGGTGGACTGTACCAAGCAGAGAGCCGCGTTGAATGGTCCCCAACCGGGAGCCGATGTGACAGGTACGTTTGGAACGCCAGTGAATCTCGGGGCCGAAACGACGATCACGTTGGCGAACCCTCGCGTTACAAGCATCGGCAGCAGTTCATCGTTCAACCTTGATGTCACGTTCGTGAATCGTTCGTCGACTACGGCAACCGTGCCGGATCTATCCCTGTGGTGCAACCACACGTCACAGAACGGCAGCTATTTTCTTGCGTCGTCGTCCGAGGGGGACAACGATAGCTCTCCGGTTGCCGAGGACACACCGGTCGAGCCCGGGGACAGGGTCACCGGGGACATTGAGCTACGTCAAGGCCAGTTGCCTGGCGATGACGGAAAGAGTGGTGGGATCGTCACCAAATGTACCGCGCCCGCTGTTATCCAAATCGGTGACGACGGGCCTACAATCCCGCTCCCAGACGAAGCGCTGAACGCCTGGAATGCAGTTGCCGCGAAGTCCCAGGCTGGATCCTGAAGCACCGAAAATTCGAGCGTGTCGAACGGCTTCTGAGATTGTGGAGCATTCGGCCCAGCCACAGAATCGACCATCTCTGCGCCCTAATGACCGCCACAACAAAAGAATCACCTGACACACTTCACGGCCCGAACGGGGGGAATACTGAGCGTGTCGGTTGCTGACGCTGCGTCATTTCGCCGGAATACCAGTTTGGGAAGCTGATGTTCTGCCTCTGAACTACACCCGCAGGATGGGTGATGAGCGTAGCCGTCCGCCGTCCACGAGCTGAACAGATGCGCCGATACCAGGGCCGCCGATCGGTTAGGTTCACGCGATGAAAATCAATCGGCGGATTGCAGTGGCAGTATGTGTTGTCTCCTTGGCCATGGTCGGCGCGGCCTGCGGGTCATCGGGGTCGGGCTCCAAATCGACCCCCGACAAGCAGTCGACGACGACCGTTTCGGGCGGATCGGGTTCCGGTGGCGGCACCACGACCGCCCCGGCGACCAGTGACATGTCCTCGGTCCAGTGGGTGCCTGAGATGGGAACCGGCACCGAGACGGTCACCTGGACCAAGGACAAGAAGTTCGACCCCGCGAGCATCTCGGTGAAGGTCGGCGACATCGTCGAGTTCAAAGCCGAGGCCGGAGCGTCGATCGCCGCGATCGGGCCGAACCAGAACGGTGACGACGCCAAGACGCTCACCCCTGGGATGAGCGAGAGCTTCAAGTTCACCAAGCCCGGCAAGTTCACTCTGTACGAAGAGATGACGAAGGCGCCTTTCACCGTCACCGTCTCGTCCTGAGGCGACGCGACCGCCGCAGCATCCTGATCTGGGTAGCGTCACCGCGGTGGATGACGAGGCCCGGCCCATAGTCGACGCGCCCCGGGGCTCGCTCGGCGCGCGTCGCCTGGCGGTGCGCGTCACCGACGACGCGCTGCGTTGGATCCGTGCCGGGCACCCGTGGTTGTTCGCCGACTCGATCACCTCGGTCTCCAGCGGCGGGCAACCGGGTGATCTGGCCGTGGTGTTCGACCGCAAGCGCAGGTTCCGTGCGATCGGTCTCTACGACCCGGCCTCGCCGATCCGGGTGAAGCTGCTGCACCACGGTGACCCGATCACCATCGACGATGACTGGTTCGCCCACCGGATCAGTGCGACCCTGTCCCGTCGACGCGGCTTGCTCGAATCTATCGAAACAACCGGGGTTCGGTGCATCAACGGCGAGAACGACGGCCTGCCCGGACTCGTCGTCGACCGCTACGCCGACGTCGCGGTCATCAAGATCTATTCGGCCGCGTGGCTACCGCACCTGGCAGTCGTCGTCCCGATCCTCGAATCATTGTTGGACGTGGACGTTGTCGTGTTGCGCCTGGCCCGACGAATTCAACACGAGCTGCCGGCCGGCGTCACCGACGGGATCGTGCTGCGCGGATCGGTTCCCACCCGCCCGGTTTTGTTCCGCGAGAACGGCCTGGTCGTCGAGGCCGACGTGATCGCAGGCAACAAGACCGGGTACTTTCTCGACCAGCGGGCCAACCGGCGACTTGTCGGTGAAATGAGCGGCGGGGCGCGGGTGCTCGACGTGTTCTGCTCCGGCGGCGGGGTCGCGCTGGCAGCGGCAGCGGGCGGGGCCACCTCGGTACTCAGCGTCGACATCAGCGGCCCGGCGCTGCAGGCCGCGCAACGAAACTTCGCGCACAATCGGCGGTTCCCCGCGGTGCGAAGATGTCGCCACGACAACCGCCGTGGGGACGCGTTCGAGGTCATGGCCGACCTCGCCGAAGGGCGCACGATGTTCGAAGTCGTGGTGGTCGACCCGCCTTCCTTCGCCCAGAACAAGGCCGACGCGGCGAAGGCGCTTCGCGCGTACGAGCACCTCACGAGTCTGGCGGTGGAGCTCCTGGTCGAAGGAGGGCTGCTCGTCCAGGCGTCGTGTTCGAGCCGTGTGTCGCCGCCGGAGTTCTTCGGCGCGGTCGCCGCGGGAGCGCGGCGTGCCGGTGTCGAACTCGACGAGATCCGCCGGACGGGGCACCCGACGGACCATCCGATCGGGTTCCCTCAGGGCGAATACCTCAAGGCCATCTTCGCCCGGATCCACCGACCGAAGCGTCGTCGCGAACCGCGTTGACGGTGCGATTCGATGTTGCCCGTGCCGCGACGGTCCGATCCGACCGGACCCTCGGAGTGGTCGAATCGTTGCGGCGACCTTCGATCGCCTAGGAATGGCACGCGACGTACAAGCATGTGCGGCCGCACCGTCGGCAAAGGTCGGCGGCAACATCAAGGAATGAACATGGCAACAGGCACCGTCAAG
>JAFDWI010000203.1 GCA_018268545.1 Actinomycetota bacterium | reverse complement strand
GGGCCACGGTCGTTGAACCTGCCGTGCCGCAGCGGGCGGCGCCCCCAGCGGTTCCGGTTCTCCACGGCGAGCAGGCTGCGGATTGCGAACGGCCGCTCGGATGGGAGCGTCGGATCGGTCAGCAAACCGTTGGAATCCTTGGACTTCATGCTCGATGTCACACCCGGTTTCTAGACTGATCGAACATCAGTTCGATCAGTCAGGAGGCTGCGATGGCCCGAACCGAACAAGCTCCGAACCCGCAACGTGCCCCTCAGCGCCGAGCCGGCCGACGCGCCGACGGCGCCGCCGCTCCCACGGGAGCGACGTCGCGCCCACGCCCGGGAGCATCGGGCGCGGTCGACGTCCACGGGCTGAGCGCCGAGATCATCGCGTTGTCGTCACGGCTGGCCGTGGGGACCTGTGACCTGCTGCGGCTCATCGGCGAGTTCGATGCGGCGGGCGCGTACGCCGTGTTTGGTGCGCTGAGTTGCGCTGTTTGGCTCGCCGACACGTGCGACATCGAACTGGTCACCGCACACAACCAGGTGCGCGTCGCGCGCTCGATGCGAGCCTGGCCCCTTCTCGACGCGGCCATGGCCGACGGTGACATCTCCTATGGCAAAGCCCGGATCATGGCCGCCCACCTGAACGACGACAACGTCGCGGAGCTTGTCCGGATCGCGACGATCACCCCGGTCGGTCGACTCGGCGTGGCGATCGCATCGTGGCTCCATCGCAACGAAGAAGCCGACGTGATCGAACGCCGTCAGCATGCGCAACGATTCGTGTCGATCCGGACCGAGCCCGACGGCATGGTCACGATCACCGCACGCCTCGAACCGATGGTCGCCGGTGCAATCTGCGCGGTGATCGACCGGGCCGTCACCGTGGATCACTCCCAGCCCGAGACTCCCACGGGAGCCGACGACGTGACGGAGCGGCCCTCGCTCGGCCAACAGCGGGCCGACGCCCTGGAACGGATCATTGTGGGCGCGGCGGAAGGAGGCACGGCCAAACCATCGGTCACCGCCGAAGTCGTTGTCCACGTCCGCGACGACGGCAACACGCTGGCCGACGGCACCCCACTGTCGGACAACGCCGTCACCGCGATGCTCCCCGAATCCTTCGTTTCGCTGCTGATCCACGACAACGAACGCCAGCCGATCGACGCATCGCCCCGCCGACAGTTCCCGACCCGACGCCAACGCCGGGTTGTCGACGAGCGCTACGTCGAATGCGCCCACCCGGGCTGCCATGCACGGGCACTGCTGCAGTACGACCACATCGACCCCCGCCGCTTCGACGGACCAACCGTCGTCGACAACCTCCAACGACTCTGTGGTCCCCACAACCGGGCCAAGGGAGCCCGGCGACCCTCGGTTCCACCCGACGAACTGGACGGTGCCGCATGACGGCACCGATATCGTCGCCGCCGTGCTCAGCAGTCGCAGGGCACGTGCCCGCAGCGGGGGCACCCTTCGGCGTAGCGGGCAACCGCGGCCTCGGCGTCGATGCCGAGCTGGTTCGCGAGCGAGAACGTCCACGCCAGCACGTCACCCAACTCGTGGACCTGCTCGTCGACGGTGCCCTTGCGTACGGCCTGGGCCAGCTCACCGAGTTCCTCGGTCAGCCACGCGATCGTGGCCGGGATCCCCCGTTCCCGATCGCGTTCCCCGTAGATCGCGTCGATGGCCCGTTGGACACCGCCGATGGTCATCGGCGTGGGTGTGCTCATTGGTGTGGCATGGCTCGTCATCGAATCGGTACCTCGCCGTCACCTTACGCACCGGCCAGCTTCGGGCCCTGCGAACTTCTCCGTTCGTCAGGGGAGGAGATCCATGGTCTCCCGACGGGCAGGCATCGGGTGGATCACCAGTTCGTTGCCACTGTCGAACGTCAGGACAACCGGCTCGAGCAGCCGGCCGTGGTTGTCGAATCCGAGTCGCAACTGTCTGGCAGGACCGTCCTCGTCGAGATCCACCACCCAGATGGGCCACTCGGCCGCCCGGCGCGCGTCAGCCGGATCGACCCCGTGTTTCATGGCCGACTTGTGGACCTTCAAATTGCGGTAGCGGTCAGGGCATCGCGGATGACATCGGAGCGCGTCTTCCCTTCTGCAGCAGCACGCGCATCGACCGAGGCCAACTCCTCGGGAGTCAATCGAACAGCAACGACCTGGGAAGGGGCAGAACCACGACCCGGCCGACCCCGACCGTTTCGGCGCAATGCGTCGACGTCAAAACCGTGCTCCGCCTCCGCCACCCAGTCGGTGATCTGTTCCTCGGTGACGGGCGCACCCGCGATCGTCTCACCGACATCCATGGCGAAAGCCTACGGCGAATCCGCACGCGCTACCACCGATTCGAGTACGCCGTCGACAACGTCCAACGACTCTGCGCTCCGCACAACCGGGCGCTCACCACCGGACCCGGAACGGGCCGGTCGCGGGTGTCGTCGGGCACACCAGCCGAGGCGCCGACCGACGCGACCTAGCATCACGCCATGACGTCGACCGACCAGGACCCATCCGCCACCGAAGCTGCAGCCGAAGCCGAAATCGCAGCCGCCGCCGGCACCGGATCGAATGCCGCACCGAAGGCCCTAGCCGACCCGGTGCGCCTGCCGGTCGTCAACGCCTACGACGACGAATTGGCACGACTCGATGCCGTCGCGACGATCGACGCGCTCGACGCGGGAGACCTGTCGCCTCGCGAAGTGACCGTCGCCGCGATCGAACGCGCCAAGCGAGTCGATCCGTCACTGGCCGCGGTCATGTTCGAACGCTACGACGCGGCGATCGCCGAGGCGCCGGCCAGCCGCAACCGGCGCGGGTCCTTCGAGGGCCTGCCCACGTTCATCAAGGACATGGTTCCCGTGGCCGGGCTGCCCTGCACCTGGGGCGCCGCCGCCCTCGAAGGTGCACCGCCCCAGAAGCGGACCCGCGGGGTCGCGCTCGACATGGAACACATGGGGTTCACGATCGTCGGAACCTCGACGATGCCCGAATGGGGATTCGTGCCATCGACCGAGTTCCCGGTTCGCGAACCCACCCACAACCCCTGGAACCTCGGCCACACGATCGGGGGGTCCTCGGGTGGCGCGGCGGCGCTCGTCGCAGCCGGTGTCGTGCCGGTCGCGCACGCCGTGGACGGCGGCGGGTCGATCCGGATTCCCGCGGCCTGCGGTGGTCTGGTCGGACTGAAACCCACGCTGGGACGCCTGCGTCGGCACAGCGACGAGCAGATCCTCCCGTTGGCGATCTCGGTGGACGGGGTCGTGACGCGCACCGTGCGCGACACGGCTCGCTGGTACGCCGAAATGGAGCGGGTGTTCCGTCCCCGGCACCTCCGGCCGATCGGCGAGGTGACCGGCGGGCCGTCACGGCGTCTGCGGATCGGCATGTTGGGCGAAGTGCCCGGCGTGGTGGCTATCGACGGCCCGACGTTGACAACCCTGCACTCGACCGCGGAAGCGCTCGAGGCACTCGGGCATCACGTCGAACCGATCGATGTTCCGGTGCAACCCGAGGAGTTCCGCGACGACTTCATCTTCTACTACCGGTTCCTGGTGTTCGCGGCGACCCG
>JAFDWI010000202.1 GCA_018268545.1 Actinomycetota bacterium | reverse complement strand
CCGGCCATCTCACCGGGTCCATCGACCTGGTCCTCCGGGTCCGTGACGGGGACGTCCAGAGGTTCGTGGTGGTGGACTACAAGACCAACGCGCTGCACGATCCTTCGAGATCGGTCGGTGACAGCTACGGGCGCGAGCAGTTGGTCCACGCCATGTCCGACGCGCACTACCCGTTGCAGGCGCTGCTCTACTCGGTCGCGTTGCATCGTTACCTGCGGTGGCGCCTGCCCGGTTACGACCCGGACCGCAACCTCGGCGGCATCGCGTACCTGTTCGTCCGCGGTATGACCGGTGGGAGTGAGGAACCGGCCACATCCGTCGTGGAGCATCCCCCGGGGATCGCCCGTTGGGACCTGTCCCCGAAGGCGGTGATCGCGGTGAGCGATCTGCTCGCGGGCGGTCCCGGAGGCACCGTGCGATGACCGCGATCACCGATCCGACGCGCCGGTGGTACCGCCCGAGGGTGGCGGACAACGTCGCATCACTGGAACCGTTCGCACGGGCCGGGGTTGTCGACAGCACCGATGTGCATCTCGCCTCGGCGATCGCCCGACTCGGTGGTCTGGAGGGAAACCCCGACGACATCGCGTTCGTGCTGGCCGTCGCATCGGCCTCTGCAGGACTCCGCCGAAGCCACGTCTGCCTCGACCTGGGCCATGCATCCCGGCAGCTCCTCGACACTGAACGCGACCTGACGGGCCGACAATCGGAACCCCCCGAACTGCCCTGGCCCGACCCTGCCACCTGGAGGGCGACCCTCGAGCGGCACCGGCTCGTTTCGGTGGTGACCGACGAACACTCGGCACGTTCGGCAGCCGTCGACACGACCAGACCACTCGTGATCCACGGCAACCTCCTGTGTCTCCACCGGGTCTGGCGCGACGAGGCCCTCGTACGCGACAAACTCGTCGCCCGCGCCACCGCAAGCGACGACGGGGCCGTCGGCGAACCGGCACACGGTGATCCGTTCGAGGAGTTGTTCTCGCACACGTCCGCGCCGACGCCATCGCAGCGCGCCGCGTGTGTCGTGGCCCGGTCGTCACGGATCTCGGTCATCGCCGGCGGTCCGGGAACGGGCAAGACCTGGACGATCGCCCGGGTCCTGGCCGCGGCGGTCGACGCGGACCCGACCCTCGGTATGCATCGGATCGCGCTGTGCGCACCGACCGGCAAGGCCGCCGCGCGCATGACCGAATCGCTCCGCGCGGCCGCGGCCGAGATGCCCTTCGATGCGGTGGACCTCGGCCGAGTTTCCGCGTCGACCGTTCATTCGCTGCTCGGGATCCGACCGGGCCGACCACCCCGTCACGACGCGGGTTCGCCGCTCCCCCACAAGATCGTCGTCGTCGACGAGACGTCGATGCTCGCGCTCGCCGACATGGCTCGGCTCCTCGATGCACTCCGCAGCGACGCCCGCCTCGTCCTGGTGGGTGATCCCGATCAGCTCGCCAGCGTCGATGCCGGCACCGTGCTCGGTGACATCGTCGACTCGGCACGCACAGACGGCGACCCGACACCGCTTTCGCCGTCGTCGGGGGATCCGTCGTCGCCGCTCAAGGGACGGATCGTGGAACTCACCCGTGGTCATCGTTTCAACGCCGATGTCGGCGCCCTTGCCGATGCGATCCGCCATGGGCACACCGATGCGGCGATCGCGTTGCTCACGACCGGGTCTTCGCCGTCGCTCCGTCTGGTGGATCCGGCGGCCGTGGCCGACCTCGCGACGGTCACCGACAGCGTCGCCGGCGCGGCCGCAAAGATCATCGAGTACGCCCGTGCCGGAGACGTGCAACCCGTGCTCGCCGCAGCACTCGAGGTCAAGGTGCTCACCGCGACCCGCCAGGGCCCGATGGGTTTCGAGGATTGGACACGACGAATCGAGCAGCGGCTCGCACGCCAGGACGCTCGCCACGATCCCCACGAGAAGTGGTATGCGGGTCGCCCGGTGCTCTCGACGGTCAACGACTACGTCAACGGCATCCGCAACGGCGACGCCGGCGTGACCGTTGCATCGCCGAACGGTCTCCAGGTCGCGTTCGCCCAGAGTGGGAGCCCACGCGTGCTGGCGACGTCGCAACTCCGCTCGGTCGAAACATGGTGGGCGATGACCATCCACAAGAGCCAAGGGTCCGAATTCGATCACGTGATCGTCACCCTCCCGACGCGACCGTCACCGATCCTCACCCGCGAACTGCTCTACACGGCGGTCACGCGTGCGCGTTCGTCGGTCACGATCGTCGCCGACCTCGACCGCGTACGCGAGGCGATCGAACGGCCGATCCAACGCACCTCCGGCCTCCGGGAGCGCCTGCGCGGGACGATCTGACGCAACCACGCAATCTGGCGGGCAGAATCTCGCAGATGAGCGCGCCCGAGTTGTTCCCCCGCCCGCGTCGGATCGACCGCTTCGACGACGGACCCCGTGTCACACGCGACACGACGCGTCGGATCATCCACGACGCGACGTTGCCCCCGCAGGGTTTCGTCCTCCACATCGACGAGGAGGAGATCCGTCTCGTCCACGCCGATCCGGCCGGTCGCCGCTACGGCGAGGCGACGCTGGCGCAACTGGAGCGACCCGACGGCACCTACCCCGCCGTCGACATCCACGACTCACCGGACTTCGCGACCCGAGGTTACATGCTGGACATCAGTCGTGACCGGGTGCCGACGAACGACGCGCTCGACCATCTCGTCGCCCGCCTCGCCGCCTGTCGCTACAACCAGTTGCAGCTCTACATCGAACACACCTTCGCGAACCCCGACCATCGGACGGTGTGGGCGGATGCGTCACCGATCACGCCGGAGGAGCTGACCCGACTCGACGAGGTGTGCGCCACCGCGGGAATCGAGCTCGTCGTCAACCAGAACACGTTCGGTCACTTCGGGCGCTGGCTCGGGCATCCCGACTACCGCGACCGCGCCGAATGTCCCGAGGGTTTCGAGATCGTCCCCGGGTTCCGGCTTCCGCCGACCGTGCTCGCCCCGACGCCACAGAACGCGGCCTTCGCGCTCGATCTCGTGCGTGCGCAGACCGACTGCGTGGCGAGCCGCACCGTGAACATCGGATGCGACGAACCGTTCGAGTTGGGCAAAGGGTCCAGTGCCGATCTGGTCGCGACCAGCGGCCTCGGGTCGGTGTACGTCGACCACCTGCGTCGACTCATCGGGCCGCTCCTCGACGACGGCTTCGCCGTCCAGGTCTGGGGCGACGTGATCCGGAACCATCCCGAGACGCTCGGGCAGCTCCCGGACGCGGGCACCACCGCGCTCGTCTGGAACTACGACGCGCCTACGACGCCACGGGCGCACATCCCCGAATCCATCGCAGGCGTCCTCGCGACGATCGGTGTCGACCCGTCCGAAGCGCGCGACTTCACGACGATCCTCGAACCGTTCGCCGCGTCCGGTCGTGACTTCTGGGTCGCGCCCGGAACCGCGACCTGGCAGTCGTTCGTCGGGCGCCTGCCCACCGCCGAAGGGAACCTCGCCGACGCGGCCGTCGCAGGCAGACGAGCGGGCGCCTCGGGCTATCTGGTCACCGACTGGGGTGACACGGGCCACCATCAGCCTCCGGCAATCTCGTTGGTACCGATCGCGTACGGCGGCGCGGTTTCCTGGTGCGCAGAGTCGAACCTCGACCTCGACGCTGCGGCGGCCGTGAACACCCACCTCGTCGACGACCGCGCACACCTGTTCGGCGGGATCCTCGAACGCATCGGCTCGGTCGCCGGTGCCACGGGCATCGTGACGGAGAACGCGAGCCCACTGTTCTTCGCGGTGGTGGCGTCGTTGCTCGACCTGTCATCGGGCGAACCCGACGCCGACGCGGTCCGGGCCGTGATCGCGACACTCCAAGGGGCTCGAGACGATCTGAACCGGGCCACGCCCGGATGTGCCGACGGCGCCGCGCTGGTCGCGGGCACCGACGTGGCGATCGGTCTCGCAACCCATGGTGCACGCCGCCTGCTCGCCCGCGCCGAGGGAAAGCGACGCGACCCGGACGAAGCCGGAGCGGAACTCACCGCGCTCATCGACGCGTACCGGGAAACCTGGCCGGCAACGAGTCGTCCCGGCGGCCTCGACGACAGCGCCGCGCACCTCGAATCGCGGCTCGCCTCGTATCGAACCGGCGGTTGATTCAGGAAGCCGGTTCCATCGACACGCCCAGGGGGATCATCCGACGGTTCGGGTCGAACACGAACCGTTCACCGATCAACTGGTTCGAATGGACCGCCGCCACGCGCCGCCCCATCTCCTTCGCCGCCTCCGAGTACGGCCCCGACCAAGTCGAGTCGATCGTCTCGTGGAACAGCCGCAGCCACCGTTCGAAATGGTTCCGGGTGAAACACTGCTGTTCGTGGATGTTCACGTGCGCCCGGAACGGGTTTCCCGCGTAGCCGGGTTCGTTCAGCAGGACCCGCGACCAGAACGCCGTCAGCTTGTCGAGGTGGGTCGGCCAGTCGACGGCGGCCACGTCGTTGAACAACGGACCCAGCAGGGGGTCCACCTGCACCTTCCCGTAGAACGCGTGGACCATCGCTTCGATGTCCCCACGGTTGTCGAGATCTCGGGTTTCGGTCATCGTGGACCTCACTTCGGACAATTCCTTCAAATTCATCCTACGGTTCGGCGTCGTTCGAACCGATATTCGGAGTGAACACTCATGTTTTCGGTTACCCTGTCCACGTCCCGTGGGCGCGGGACCGAACCACCGAGGAGAAGCAGATGAGCGAGGGGATCCGCACGGTCGACCCGATCGTGACGAAACGCGAGAACGGCGATGTCGCCGCGGTGTCGTACTACCGCGACGGGGTCCCCCACGATCCCGACGGCGACACGGCAGCGATCACGCTGTACCACCGGAGCGGCGCGGTCGCGATCATCGAGCACTACCAGTTCGGTCAGCTGCACGATCCCGCAGACGGGTCACCGGCGGTCATCCACTATCACGACGCGACGGGCGCGCTGAAGACCGTGCAGCACTTCCAGAGCGGTGTCCTCAACGATCCGATGGACGGCTCACCGGCGGTGTGTGACTACGACACCGACGGGCGCCCGTTCTTCCAGGCTCACTACCGGGGCGGGCTCGCGGATGATCCCGACGACGAGACGCCGGCGCTGGTGTGGTTCAAACGCAACATGAGTGTCCAGTCCGCCGAGCACTACCGCCGCGGCAAGAAGTTCAAGCCGACCCGCTGACATCGACCCGGCGCCGTCAGCATGCCGGGGCGGACGCGACATCGCCCGACGGGTCGCCCGTCGCAGCCGACCGGGCGAGGCGAACGGTGGCGATGACCATCACGGCCACCGCGGCGACGACGATGATGCCGGCGAACGCGTTCGCCAACCCGAGCCGCTCGCGGAACAGCACGAGACCGAAGAGCACCGCGACGACCGGTTCACCCAGTTCGATCGCAGGAAGTGCCGATCGGAGGTCTCCGGCCTGGAACGCGCTCTGGGTGATCAGGAATCCGAGCGAGACGACACCGGCGAGCACATAGGGTTCCCAGTGGGTCGACGTCGACCACCCGTGGTGGCCGACCAGCGCCGACAGCGACTTGATGAGCGTCGAGGACACCCCGAACGTCATCCCCGCGGCGGCTCCGAGCAGCAACGACCGACGTGCCGGGCGCTCGTCATGGGACCTGAGGACACAGCCCAGGACGACACACGCCACGACGAGCAACGGCACCAGCCAGGACCCGAGCGGACGAATCGCCTCGCCGCCGCTCGGGTCGCCGGTCACGAGGAAGATCGCGAGGGCACCCACGAACACGATCGACCATCCCACGTCGCGGGACCTGAGCCGGTGTGAGCCGGCGACGTGTCCGATCACCAGGGAGATCGGCAACGCCGTCACCAGCAGCGGCTGGACGAACACGAGTGGACCGAGCGCCAACGCCCAGGCCTGGAATGCGAACCCGCCGATGTCGACGGCGATGCCGAGCCACCACACCGGTTGCGCGGCGAGATGCCACAGCAAGGCGATCCGAAGCGATGTCTCGGCCGGCGCCTGGGAAGCCTTGCGCTGTTCGATCACGTTCGATGACCCGTAACACAGCGCGGCCGCCAGCGAGAGCGTCGCGACGATGACCAGGTGGACGGCCATGCATCAACATTGCCGCATCGAAGATCGGATTACGACCCCTATGGGTTGTCGGTGGAACCGACCGGCACGTCCGCGGGTCCGCCGCGCCGGGACGCCGGCTCAGACGTAGGTCGTCGGCATCGCCTTGATGCCGTTCAACCAGCCCGAACGCAGCCGCTTCTGAGGGCCCGCGGACGCGATGTTCGGGATGTGATCCGCGATCGCATCGAAGATCAACCGGATCTCCATGCGGGCGAGGTGGGTGCCCGGACAGTAGTGGTTGCCGCCACCACCGAATCCGACGTGCGGGTTCGGGTCACGGAAGGGGTCGAAGGTGTGCGGGTCGTCGAACACGGTTTCGTCGTAGTTCGCCGATCCGTACAACATGCCGACCCGCTGGCCCTTGGCGATCGCCTGTTCGCCCACGACGGTGTCGGCGAGCGCGGTGCGTTGGAACACCTGGACGGGGGTGCCGTAACGAACGACCTCGTCGGGCATCGTCGCGGGACGTTCGGCCTTGTAGGCCTCCCAGACCTCGGGGTTGTCGAAGAACGCCTGCATCCCGTGGCTGATCGCGTTGCGTGTCGTCTCGTTCCCGGCGACGGCAAGGATCAGGATGAAGAACGCGAACTCCTCGGAGTTCAACACCTCTTCGCCCTCGGCGGCGACGAGACGCGACACGATGTCCCCGCGTGGGTTCGCCTTGCGGTCGTCGCCCATCGCGTGCGCGTACCCGAGGATCTCGGCCGCGGCCTGTGCGGGATCGATGTCGTAGTCGGGGTCGTCGTACGCCATCATCTCGTTCGACCATCCGAAGATCCGCCGACGATCCTCCTGGGGGAACCCGACCAACTCGGCGATCGCCTGCAACGGCAACTCGCATGCGATGTCCTCGACGAAGTCGCCCGAGCCCTTGGCCTTGGCGTCGAGGATGATCTTCTCCGCCCAGGTGTGGAGGAGTTCTTCGAGCCGTCCCACGGCCTTGGGGCTGAACAGGCCCCGCGAGACCACGCCACGGACACGAGTGTGTTTGGGCGGATCCATGTTGAGGATCATGTTCTTCTGGATCTCACGTTCCTGGTAGCCGACGGTCTTGCCGTCGAACCGGACGATCGCCGTGTTCTCCTCGCTCGACCAAAGGTCCTTCGCGATCGAGATCGACTTGATGTCCTCGTGGCGGGACACGAGCCAGAACCCACCGTCGTCGAAGCTCGACTCCTCGGCGGTCTGCGCGTTCCAGAACACCGGTGCGGTCTTCCGCAACCAGGCATATTCGGCGAAGGGGACGCCGACATGCAGGATGTCGGGGTCGGTCATGTCGAATCCGGCAGGAATCGGTACGGGCATCGATCGTCTCCAAAGGGCGTACTGGGGGTGGTACGGCTCTGCGAACGTGTCTAGCACCCGCGATGGAACACGTTCTAGTGCCGAGATGGTCGATGCGTGCGACGGTTGTCACACCATGTTCTCGACGATTCAGCGCAATCGGGATCGGGCCCTGTGTGCTGCCGCAACGAGATGTTCGAGCGAGGCGGTCGTTTCCTCCCAACCCCGGGTCTTCAAGCCGCAGTCGGGATTCACCCACAGTCGTTCCGCTCCGAAACGTTCCACGGCCCGGGTCAGCAACGCATCGAGTTCGGCGTCGTCGGGCACCCGCGGTGAGTGGATGTCCCAGATGCCGGGGCCGATCTCGTTCGGGTAGTCCCGCGCCACGAAGTCATCGAGCAACTCCATCGCCGAACGGGATGCCTCCATCGAGATCACATCGGCGTCCAGGTCGACGATCGCGTCGATGATGTCGCCGAAATCCGCGTAACACATGTGGGTGTGGACCTGGACCTCGTCGGGCGCCGAACCCGCCGAGAGTCGGAACGCCTCGGTCGCCCAGTCCAGGTACGCGGCACGATCGGCCGCGCGCAGCGGCAGACCTTCTCGCAATGCCGGCTCGTCGATCTGGATGATCCGGATCCCGGCGGCGACCAGATCGTCGACTTCGTCACGCAACGCGAGCGCCACCTGGTTCGCGGTGATCGCCTCGGGTTGATCGTCGCGCACGAACGACCATTGCAGGATCGTCACCGGCCCGGTCAACATCGCCTTCATCGGCTTGTTCGTGAGGCTCGCCGCGTAGGTGATCCACTCGACGGTCATCGGCGATGGCCGCCGGATGTCACCGAAGATGATCGGTGGCTTCACCCCGCGCGAGCCGTAGCTCTGCACCCAGCCGTTGACGGTCGTCGCGAACCCCTCGAGGCGGTCGCCGAAGTACTCGACCATGTCGGTGCGTTCGAACTCACCGTGCACCAACACGTCGAGTCCGAGTCGCTCCTGGAAGGCGACGGTGTCGGCAATGGCGGCCCGGAGTTCCGCATCGTACGTGGCACGATCGATGTCGCCGTCCCGGTGGCGCTTGCGGAGCCGGCGGATCTCCGGGGTCTGGGGAAACGAGCCGATGGTCGTCGTCGGGAACACGGGAAGCGCGAGTTCGTCGTGTTGGCGCCGCGCCCGGGTCGCGTACGGCGAATGGCGACGAGCCATCGCCGGGGTGATCGCGGCAACCCGCGCACCCACCGCGGGGTCGTGCACCCGGGTCGAACTGCGCCGCGAGGCGGCCGCGGCACGGTTGTCGGCGAGTTCTGCCGCGACCGATCCCTCGTCACCGTCGACGACCGCAGCGATGATCCGCAGTTCGTCGAGCCGTTCGGTCGCGAACGCGAGCCACGAACGCAGCCGCGGGTCCATCGCGTCCTCGGCCGACAGATCCACCGGAAGGTGCAGCAGCGAACACGACGGCGCGACCTGCACCTGCTCGGGGCCGAGCCGCTCGACGGCCCGTCGGACCGTGTCGATCACCGGGTCGAGGTCGCTTCGCCAGATGTTGCGCCCGTCGACCACGCCGAGCGACAGCCCGAGCCCTTCGGGGCGGGCCGCCATGACCTCATCCAGCCGGCCGGGTCCGCGGACCAGATCGATGTGGACGAAGTCGACGGGGAGCCCCATCGCGACATCGAGGTTCGGCCCCAACGCCCCGAAGGAGGCGGCCACCGTCACCTCGGCGTCACCGGCAGCTTCGCGGATCCGCGCGTACGCCTCCGGGAACGCGGCCCGTGCCGTCGGTGACAGGTCGGTCACCAGGAGCGACTCGTCGAAGCAGAACGCGGGTGCGCCCGCTGCCCGCAAGGCGTCGACCAGTTCGACCTGGGCGGCCACCAACGCGTCGACGAGCTCGATGGGGTCACCGCCGTCGGTGCGCTTGGAGCGCGCCAGGAAGGTGATCGGCCCGACGAGCGCGACCCGGGCGGGTACGCCCGCGCCGTGAGCCTCTTCGAGTTCGGACACCAACCGGGCGGGATGCGCTCGGAACGGTTGATCCGGCCGTAGCTCGGGGACGAGTTGGTGGTAGTTCGTGTCGAACCATTTCGTCATTTCCAGTGGCGTCACCGCGACGCCGCCGACATCGCCCCCACGTGCCATCAGGAAGTACCGCTCGAGCCCCTCGTCGGTGAGCACGTCGAAACCGTCGGTGCCGAAACGTTGGGGGACCGCGCCGAGTGCCACAGCAGCATCGAGCATGTGGTCGTACAACGAGAAGTCACCGACGGGCACCCGTTCGATGCCACGGTCGACCTGGAGCTTCCAGTGACGAGCGCGCAGTTCTGCTGCGACAGCGCGCAACTCGGCGTGGTCGCCCGATCGCCACGCCCGCTCGAGCGCCCACTTGAGCTCGCGTCGCACACCCAGGCGCGGAAATCCGAGGTTCGCGGTAACGGTCATGGGATCAACCTTCTTTCGGCTCCGGCCCCGGTCACGGGGCAGGAAGGTT
>JAFDWI010000201.1 GCA_018268545.1 Actinomycetota bacterium | reverse complement strand
CGGCGATGCCGTCACTGCACCTGGCGTTCGCGGCGCTCATCTCGATGTTCCTCTGGGGCCGTGCGCGACCGATCGTCCGAGCTGCACTCGTGGCGTATCCGATCGCCATGGGGTCGACGTGGTGATCACCGGCGAGCACTACGTGATCGACCTGATCGCAGGAATGCTCGTCGCCGCCGCTGTCCATCTGGCGTGGAATCGGTTCGAGCGGCATGGGAGCGTGGCGCGTCCTGGGTCCGCAAGGTCCGACCAGTCGCCCCTGCACGACGATCGATCTCCGATCGCGATCCGCGGCGAATCGATTGCCGACTGAGTCAGCCGGCGTGGCCGCCCGCTCCCGGGTCCAGACTCGTGCCGCGGACCCAGACCAACGCTGCGTTCGCGACGAGGATCGCAGCACCCACGAGCATCGCCACACCGAAGCCGTCGGCGAAACTCGCCTGAACGGCATGGTGCACGGTCGCCGCGTCGGCGGGGGACAGGTGCGCCATCGCAGCATGGGCGGAGTCGACGGTCGAGCCGACCCTCGCGGCGAGCTCCGGCGATCCCACGTGACCGGTGAACTTCGATCGGTACACCGATGCCATGACGCTGCCCAGCACCGCGATGCCGAGCGCGCCTCCCAATTCGCGGGACAGATCGTTGACGGCGGAGCCGACCCCGGATTTCGTCCGGGGAACCGACGACATGATCAGCGTGGTCGACGGCGCTGTTGTCTGGCCGTTCCCGAAACCCATCAGGCAGAACCCGACGAACAGCAACGCGAACGTGGTCGTGGGCGTGACCCCCGACATGATCGCGAGCCCTCCCGCAGACAGGAGCAGGCCGACGCCGACGACCTTGCCGTGGCCGAAGCGGCGCACGAACTTCGCGCTCATCGGCGCGCCGAGCATGCCGAAGACGCCGATCGGCAGGCCGGCCAGGCCCGCCTGCAACGCCGAGTAGCCGTGGGAGATCTGGAGGTACTGCGCCATGGCGAAGTACAGGCCGTACATCGCGAAGAACTGCAACGTGATCGTGGACGATCCAACGGAAAATGCCCTGACCCGGAACAAGCGGATGTCGAGCATCGGGTGCGGGTTGCGCAGTTCCCAGGTGACGAACCCAACGAGCACGATCAGCCCGACCGCCACCGTCGTGAGCGTGGTCGGCGATGCCCATCCGTGTTCGGGGGCTTCGATGATGCCGTACAGCAACGGCCCGACCGCGCCGACCGCAAGCAGCACCCCGATCGGATCGAGCCTGGCTTCGTCGGGATCCGACGAGTTCGGCAGGAGGAACGCACCGGCGACGAGCGCGATGATCACGATCACGACGCTGATGAAGAACACCGAGCTCCACGAGAAGTGCTCCAACAACAACCCCGAGACGATCGGTCCGATCGCACCACCGAGGCCGGCGAATCCTGCCCAGATCGCGATCGCCCGTTGCCGTTCGCGAGGATCGTGGAACACGTTGGTGAGGATCGACAACGTGCCGGGCATGATGAACGCCGCGCCGGCACCGGTGAGAGACCGCATCGCGATCAGCTCCCAGTTCTGCGTGCTGAGCGTCGCTGCGAGCGAGGCGAGCCCGAACACGACGAGCCCGACCTGCAGCGACGTTTTCCGGCCGAACCGGTCGGCGAGTGCCCCGGCAGGAAGCAACAGCACCGCGAAGGTGAGGCTGTAGGCGTCGACCATCCACTGGAGTTGGCTCGGTGTCGAGCCCAATGCGGCTTGGATGAAGGGCAACGCGACGTTGAGCGACGAGTTCCCCGCGACGATCAGCACCAACGACAGACACAGCACGGCGAGGATCATCCATCGGCGTTCGTGGATTCGATCGGCGATCGCCGGTTTGATCGTTTCGGGATGCGCGGACATGTCCGTCAGACTCTACGGCGATGTGGACACGTCAACGGATTCCTGAAGTTCGAGCCGTATCTCCGGAGGCGACCATGGCGACGCCGGTGCGACCGGCACCGTCGTCTAACGTGCATCGACGATGATCCTCTCGGACCGTTCCATCAGAGAAGCGATCGACTCGGGGCGTATCGTCATCGACCCGCTGGACGAGTCGATGATCCAACCGTCGTCGGTCGACGTCACCGTCGATCGCTACTTCCGGGTGTTCCGGAACCACACGACCGGCATCATCGACGTGAAGACCAACCTCGAGGATCTCACCGAGTTGGTGGAGATCCCCGACGGCGACGTGTTCATCCTGCATCCGGGAGAATTCGTACTCGGGGCGACCGCGGAGCGGGTCGCGATCGGTGACGACCTCGTCGGGCGCCTCGAGGGCAAGTCGAGTCTCGGGCGGCTCGGATTGTTGATCCACTCGACTGCCGGGTTCGTCGATGCCGGATGGGACGGTTACCTCACGCTCGAGTTGTCGAACGTGGCGACGCTGCCGATCACGTTGTACCCGGGCATGAAGATCGGCCAGATCTCGTTCTTGTCGATGACGACCCCGGCCGATCGGCCCTACGGGTCCGCCTCGCTCGGTTCGAAGTACCAGGGCCAGCGCGGCCCGACCCCGAGTCGCTACTGGGAGAACCTCACCGGCTGAACATCCCGTCGGGGCTGCTCCCGGGACCGGGAGCGACCCGTGGGTGGG
>JAFDWI010000200.1 GCA_018268545.1 Actinomycetota bacterium | reverse complement strand
GATAGCCGGTGCGGTCGTTGGGGAGCACATCCTCGGAAAGGTCGTCGAGGAACTCGGTGAAGATGTTGACGAGGATCAGGAAATAGATCCGCTCCGGGGAGTTCTCGGCGTAACCCGACTCAATGTGAGCGCACACCGCATCGGTCACATCCTGGAGCTGGTCGGCGTTGTGCCAGATCTGATCGAACAACGCGACGAACTGTGCGGCCATGGGTGCGTCATCGATCTTGGTGACAACATTCGACACCGCGTCGCTTCGTTCGTAGCCGAGATCGGCAGAGGTGAACCCTTGGATCGGCTGATAGGCGGCGCGGTCATCCACTGCGGCCATCTGCTGCATCGGGGCGCCCGTCGCGTTTGAGCGGAACTGCACCTTGGCTCGGATCCAGTCCGCGCACTCCCTTGCGATCGCCCGCTGGGTGAGCTGGTTGCGCAGGCGAACCTCGAACTCCGAGCCGTACAACGTCGACTCGCTGCGGCGCGGTCGGGGGATGAAGAACTCGCGCTGCTGCCTCGGGGCCGTTCCGGTTGCCCGGGCGGCGACGAAGGTGGGCTCGGTGAAAATGAAACGCAACTCGTCGATGGCCTCGAGCTCCTTGCGGAGCGCCTCGTAGGCGAAGATCGAGAACGTCGCGGCGGCGACGCGAAGCTTCGCTCCGTCGTGGAGCTCCGACTTGAGGTCGTCTCCTAATCGCTCGTTGACGTTGTCGATGAACATCATCGGTTCGCGACCTCGATACACCCATCGGGTTGCCGACGGGGCGACCTGCGCATGCCGGGGCGCGACGCAGTCGACCCCGACCAGTGTCGCAAATCCCGGCAGCCGTACGGCCGCCTTTGCCGCGGCCGCGTGAACTTGAGTGACGTGGCCTCACGCTTGGGGAACAGACGCTTGCCCTCGACGGTGCGCAGGTTCTCCTTGACCAGACGGCGCATCATGTCGCCCGTCTCGGGCAGGGCGTCGTCACGGAGCCGGCCCGTGAACCGGTCCGGGTCCAACAAGCTCATGAACGCCAGGAAATCCTCGTTCTTGCCGTTGTGCGGCGTCGCCGTCATCAGCACGAAATGCCTGGTGCGTTCGCGCAGCAGCTCACCCAGCTCGAACCGCTTTGTCTTCTTCAGCTCGTTGCCGTAACGATGCGCCGACATCTTGTGCGCCTCGTCCACCACCACCAGATCCCACTCCGTGGTGGCCAGCTTCGCCTCGAGATCCTCGGCCCTCGCCAACTGATCGACCCTCGCCACGAGGAGGTTGTGATCGTCGAAGGGGTTGCCGGAGCGGGACACCTCGACCGCCATGCGGGACATGATCGTGAAGTCCAGACCGAATTTGTCCCACAACTCGTCCTGCCACTGCACGACCAGGCTGCCCGGCGCCACGATCAGACACCGGGCCACGTCGCCCCGGAGCATCGACTCTCTGATGAGCAGGCCCGCCATGATCGTCTTACCTGCGCCGGGGTCGTCGGCCAGCAGGTAACGGAGCGGCCGCTGGGGGAGGAACTTGTTGTAGACCGCGTCGATCTGATGCGGATACGGCTCGATGTTGGACGTGTCCACCGCCGAGAACGGATCCGCAAGGTGCGCCCACTTCATTCTTCGTGCCTCCGACGCGAGGCGGAACGCATCAGCGTCCGCGTCGAAGCTCCAGCGTCGGCCCTCGACCTTGCTGATCTGCTCGAGGTCGTCGGTCGTGACGATCCGCTCACCCAAGGCGCCGTCGGCCGTCTTGTACGTGATGGTCGCGCTGGTCTCCCCGTTGCGCTCCACCGCAACGACCGTCACCTCCCCACCCGCGACAACCCCAGCGAGCCGCACACCCCTCGCAATGTCGTCGAACACGATACTCAAAGGATTCCTTCATGCATCCGCGTGCGGAGCGCCCACCATTGTCGGCGGACCCATCCCCGCACCTGGTCGGCGCGCAACCCTACCTGTCTTCGGGTGAGCGTGTCCCCGGCTCGGGCCTCGGACGATGTGCGGTGATGCAGTTGTCCTGTCTGTCAGGCTGACGTGAGACACCTGCTGCAGTCACCACCTGAACTCGCCATTTCCTGCGCATATCGCTTGGTCGGGGTCAGGACGAGCCGATCAGTTTCCGGGCCTGCTTCATGTGAAGGAAGAGGTGGAGCGGATCGGTGGGTGATTGCACGAACTCGGCCTGGTGCTCGTAGAAGGCACGAGCTTCGTCGTCCCTCGCGTGGATCAACAGGGCGCGCGCACCGACGTCGTCGGCGACGCGAACGGCTCGTCGTATCGCGTCGACCAGGAGACCGCGCCCGAGCCCACGGTTGTGCTCGGAGCGATCCACGGCCAGCCGGGCGAGCAGTAGGCAAGGGATGTGCTCCGGCACGCCACCCTTCTTGATGGAGTCGGGTGCAGCAGCCTTCTCCACACCTGCGGTCGCGAGTGCGTAGTAGGCGACGACCCTCGACTCACGGGTGGCGACGAAGACGCGAGCGTTTCCCGACTGGTGGTTCACCCAGCCGTACTTGTCGATCCACTCGTCGAGTTCCATGGCGCCACTGTCGAAGCCCTTTGTGACATGGGACTTTTCGAGGGCTTCTGGACCTGACAGCGGCGCGAGCGGCACGGTGGGGTGATCTCAGGCCGGGGTGTCGAAGACGGTCGGCTCGCTCAGCAGCTTCGTGAGCTTCGGTGTGTCGGAGACCGGCGCGTCGAGGAGCTCGGTGAACTCGTCCCAGGCCTTCTCAGAGATCAAGAACCAACGGCGGTCCGCCAGGATGCGCTCCGCGTTCGCTGTCGCACTTGCCAGCACGAAGTCGGTGACGCTCGTGTTGCTGGCCGCTGCGGCACTCCGGATGAGTTGTTGCTGGGCCGCTGTGGTGCGCAGGTTCAGCCGCTCGTCCCGCTGGGTGCGCTGAGTGGTGGGATGGATTGGCATGATGATCACTTCCTTGTGCACACGACGTGCACCGATGCGTGCGTACATTGTGCATCCGTCATGTCTTGGCTGCAACCCGATCCCTGCACACCGATCGTGAGGGAGCGATCTCGCACTCGCGCCTTTCAGTGCGATTCGTGGCGTGTCTTTGCGGATCAGCCCTGTCCATCGAACGCCTCGGGCAGCGAGAAGAAGCGCTCGGCCATCGAGAAGTACTCCTCGAGGAACGCCGCGTCCACGCCGTGGTCGACCAGCTGCAGGAACCCGATCTCGTGACAGATCCCCCGCAGCTCATCGGCGAACGCCTCGGGCCGGGCGTCGGGCCCGTTCCACTCAGCCAGCGAGACGACCGGGATCTACGTGAACGACGCGGTCTGCGACGCTACCCGCGCTGTACCAGCCGGCCGCAGGGAGGACGGTGCCTCGTGGAACCTCCACCGACGTCAGTGTCACAGGCCACACGCATACTGCACGGATGCAAGACACCAGCCTGGCCTTGGACCTGACCCTGATCAAGACGGACACCGTGACGAAGGCGAGACGATGCTTCAGGGAGATCTCGCTCGTGGACGGCACCATCCTCACCATCTCCGGTTACGACGATGGACCCGAACTCCGAGAGCTGCACGGGATGGACGCACGCGAGTTCCATCGAGGATTCACTGCTGACGAAACCGCCGAGCTCGCGACGTTGCTCGGAACGGTCGTCGGCATCGACCTGCTCACGACGCTCGACGAACGGTTCGAAAACACCGCCGACATCGAAGCGTTCGCCAGAGACAACGGCGTGCCGGGAGACCGGATCAACTACTTGTACTACGACCAGGATGTGGATCTGCCCGAGAACGACCTCGGTGCGGTTTCTATCTCGCGATATGGTCGTTCACATGTTCGGCGACGAGTTGCGCCGGAAGCGAAAGTCGGCCGGATTGACCCAGATGGACCTGGCCCGGGCGGCCGGGACCTCCCAGGCGCGCATCAGCTCCTATGAATCCGGGCACGTTCGGCCGAGCGCGTCGACCCGGGCTCGGCTCGACGCGGGGCTCCAACCGCGCCCCTCGCTGCGACTCGAACGGAATCGACAGGCACTGATCGACTTGGCCGCCGTCCACGACCTCACCAACGTGCGCGTGTTCGGCTCCGTCGCAAGGGCGGCCGACCAGCCCGACAGCGACGTCGACCTGTTGGTGACCGCGGCACCGGGAACCGGCCTGGTCGCCATGTCGAAGTTCGCGCTGGCCGCCGAAGAGCTACTCGGTTGTCCGGTCGACGTGGTGACCGACGGCGGACTCGACCCGAGCTCGTCGGTCGCCCGCGAAGCGCTCGCCGTGTGACCTCCGAAGACCGACGCGAGGAGCGGCTCGCCGCGACACTCGTCGAACTCACGACGTACCTGGACGACGGGGCGCGGATCGTGGACCTCGGGCGGGGCCGATTCGACTCGGATTGGCTGGTCCGCAGAGCCGCGCGGAACCTGATCGGCGAACTCGCCGAGACCGCCACGAGGTTGCCCGAACAGGTCAGGGAACTCCACCCGCAGATCGAATGGCACGCGATCGGTGGCATGCGGAATCGGATCATCCACGACTACCAACACACCGACCACGGTGTGGTCTGGGACACCCGCGTCGGCGACCTGCCGACGCTGCGGATCGTGGTCGGCAGACCCGACAAACAGTGAGGTCACGTCCGCCCGGTGGGTGAGCCCGAGTCGTTCCGACCAGCCCGCCGGGAACCGAAAACCCCGCCGATTGGATCGTCGACCCCGAACGCGACAACGACAACAAGCGTCTGTGGCTCGCACGCTTCCGGGCGCCGCTCACCAACGCCGGGTTCGAAGTCGTCGATTGTCCGCCGCTCACCGCGGGCCAAAAGAACGCCGCGGGCATTCGCATGGTCATCGACATTCTCGACGCGCTCGCAAGCCCCGTCGTCTACGACGAGTTCATCGTCGCCTCCAGCGACACTGACTTCACCCCGCTGCTCCAACGCCTGCGCGCCACCGACCGGCGGACCATGATCATGGCGTGCGGCCCGTCCGCCAGTGCGTTTCGGAACGTCGCGGACATGAGCCTGGACGCCGAAGCCATCGTGTCTCTGCTCGTCGCAAACGACGACGTCGCCGACTCGCCAGTCGACAGCGAAGCCGGAACCGACGTCGTCGAGTCCTCGAAGTGGTTCGGTCGAACGGCGCTGAGCAAGTTCATCGACACCTACCTGCCCGACATCGCCGTGCACGAGCAGCGAACGTGGAACCCCGCCCAGCACGCCGTGCCCGAGAACCTGGCCCCGGCGTCGAACCGTGCGTAGGTCGAATCCACCCGATCAGGTTGTCCGGCTCAAGTGGAACTCGCGCACGACGCGCGGAGCAACACCCGAAGCGGGGGCGACATCGCCGTGAAGCACCTCGGGGTCGAGGTCGAGACCGTTCGGCCACGCGACCGTCCGAGCCGTCTCGTCGACAAGCGCCTGACCAAACAGCTCGTCGTTGTCGATCGTCGAGAAGATACCGGGAAGAGCAGCAGCGAAATCCAGTTCTCGCACGAGCCCGTCGCTGAACTCGACCCGCAGGACTCGCGCCCCGAGAAACTCGACACTTGCCACTCGAACGAGGTCGCTCATGCACCGAGCCTACTGGAGCGGCTCGATCGGTGACAGTGGTGCCGGAATCTGCGCTCGGTCCCAATTGTCAACCAACTCGTCGACGTGAATCGAGCGCCACTGCTCGACCAACCGGCTGGCAGTGGCAGGAAGGTGACCGCGAATCGTCACGCCATCGCCGATCCGGATGAGTGCCTCGGACTCCGCATAGATCGCGTGGAAGTGCGGCGGGTTGTGATCGGAGAAATATAGGTACACGACGATCCCGTAGAACTCCGACAAGCGAGGCACCGATGAATCCTACGGTTTCGCCGCAAACGGTGACTCACAGGATTGCTGCGGAAATTCCCAGCGACATGAGCAGGAACACGGCTGCGGGACGCATGGTGGCCGACCCGTCGTATCGGACCGAGGCCAATACGGTCGCGGTCAAGGTTCCGAGCCGGCCATGGTCAATAGCCATTGTCAAGACATTCCGGTTCGGGGTCCGGCCCGATCGTGGCCATGTCCGGCACGCGGACCCGGGTCATCCGGCCACCGGTAGCCTCGGCACCCATGGCCACACCCCACGCCACCTCGGGCGACCACCTCGCCGATGCCGTCGCCCGACTC
>JAFDWI010000001.1 GCA_018268545.1 Actinomycetota bacterium | reverse complement strand
CCTGCCAGGTTCCGAGCAGGCCCTTCTTGGCCGAGGGGTCGCCGAGCGGGGGGCTCGTGACCTCGACGGCGAGGACATGGTCGGTGCGCGCCGCGATCGCTTCGGTGACGTCGAATCGATGAGGGACCCACGCCCCGTCGGTGTTCCCGAGGTAGGTCTCGTCCAACCAGATGTCGCCCTGGCTGCAGACGCCGTCGAGTTCGAGCCACGATCGGGTCGATGTGTCTGGTCTTGTTGTCGTGAACTGTCGGCGGTACAGCACCGGGTCGTCGTTGGCGGCGAAGTTCGGATCGTTTCGCCAGTGGCCGGGGACCTCGGTCGCAGCGAAGTCCGAATCGTCGAATCCGTCGGTGTACCACCGTCGTCGGAGTTCGTCGTCGGCACACCTGGCGCGCCACGATCCCGAAAGGTCCAGGTCCTTCGCGGGTGACGGGTCCGACATGGCGAATCCGAAGCTACCGGTTCACGCCGCCGGGCCGGATCGCCTCGGCGGTCGGGGTGAGGTGCGTCGCGACCTGGCGAGCCCCGCCATCGGCGGTAGCGTGCGGCGCATGGATCGAACCGACGAGCATTCCGACCAGGCACGTCCCGCGAACCTCGGGCAGTTGCGTTCATCGGGCTGGGTGTCGGTCCCGGTCAAGGTCGAGCTCCGCCGGAATGCGGCAGCGCGGATCCGCGACGGGCGACCGGTGATCGAGGGCGTCGACGGCTACGACGACACCGTCCTGCCACAGATCGAGCATGCCTTGCTCGCAGGGCACGACATCGTGTTGCTCGGCGAACGCGGTCAGGCGAAGACGAGGATCATCCGCTCGCTCGTCGAGCTGTTGGACGAGTGGATGCCGATCATCGCTGGTTCGGAGATCAACGACGATCCGTTCGCGCCCGTGTCGCGTTACGCGAAGGATCTGATCGCCGAGCACGGCGATGCGACCAGGATCGACTGGGTGCACCGGGGTTCGCGTTTCGGTGAGAAGCTCGCGACACCCGACACGACGATCGCGGACCTCATCGGTGAGGTCGACCCGATCAAGGTTGCCGAGGGGCGGTACCTGTCCGACGAACTCACGTTGCACTACGGGTTGGTGCCGCGCACCAACCGTGGGATCTTCGCGATCAACGAGCTTCCCGATCTCGCGGAGCGGATCCAGGTCGGGTTGTTGAACGTGCTGGAGGAGCGTGACGTGCAGGTGCGGGGTTACAAGATCCGGCTTCCGCTCGATGTGATGCTCGTCGCGTCTGCGAACCCCGAGGACTACACGAACCGAGGGCGGATCATCACGCCGCTCAAGGACCGCTTCGGTTCGCAGATCCGTACGCACTATCCGCTCGACACGGCGACGGAGGTGAGCATCGCGGCGGCCGAGTCGCGCGCGCTCGACGTCGACGGTGTGACGGTCGACCTGCCGGACTTCATGGCCGAGATCGTCGCCGAGATCTCGCAACTCGCTCGTGCGTCCCATGACGTGAATCAGCGATCCGGTGTGTCGGTGCGCATGACGGTTGCGAACTTCGAGGTCCTCGGCGCGAGCGCCGTGCGCCGCGCGCTGCGTCTGGGCGAATCGACGGCCGCACCGCGGATCTGCGATCTGGATGCGCTGTCGGCGTCCTCGGCGGGCAAGATCGAGCTCGACACGATCGACGACGATGCAGGCGGGGCGGTGTTCGCGCATCTGGTGTCGTCCGCCGTTTTGACGGTTTTCAAGGCGCGACTCGATCTCGGTGCGATCGCCGAGGTGGTCGACACCTTCGACGACGGTTCGATCGTCTCGGTGGGCGACGACGTGTCGGTGTCGGAGTACGTGTCGTTGGTGGCGACGCACAAGGCGTTGGCCGAGGCGATCGATCCGCTCACGACCGCGGGCTCCTCCGACGCGGTTCGTGCGAGTGCGGTCGAGTTCGTGCTCGAGGGCTTGCACCTGTCACGGCGCCTGAACAAGGACAGCGACGGGTTCCGCGCCGATTACCGCTCCCGGCGCTGACCTCGTCGCTGACCCCGGCGCCGATCCCCGACCTCGTCCTCGACCCCGATCTCGACCCCTTCCACAACTCCGGACGGTGACGCACGTCATGCGTGCACAATCGTCCGGAGTTCGCGTCAGGGTCGGAGGGCGTGCGGGCGCGCCGACGCGCTTCGACGATCGGGCGAGTCTCAGTTCCGGGTCGTGGCGATCGCGACGGTGCTCTGGGAGGCGAATCCGAGGATCAGCGCGTCGACGTCGTCGGTGGGAGCCGCAGCGGATCGTGGTGTCGAACAGTCCGTCGCGAACGGGTTCGCACCTGTGGGGATCACCTTCGCGGTCGGCACCTCGACGATGCCGCGGATCGAACCGGCGGTGCATCCGGGGACGTTGAAGTTCACGATGCCGTCGGTCGGCATCCGGTGGGCTGCCAGCGCTGCCCGGTTCTTCACGACCCAGGCGACGACGTACTTCGCGGCCGCCGCGTAGTCCGGGTCGGTGAGACCGGCGCTTCCGGCGACGCCGGGCACGCCGTTGCGTGCCCCGGTGAGTGCCGCGCCGACGGTACCCGAGATCGCGGTGAGCGGGCCGACGTTCTGGCCGAGGTTGATCCCCGAGGCGACCAGGTCCGGTTTGAGTTTCAGGTCCTTGATCGCGACGATCACCGAATCGGCCGGCGTGCCGTCCACCGCGACCCCTTCGATTCCGCTCTTGGTCTTCGCGGCCTGGTGCTTCACGGTGCCGGGGGTGATGTTGTCGCCCTTGCCGCTCTGATTCGTGGCCGGAGCGACGACGTCGACGGTGACGCCGGGAACCTCGGCGAGCGCTCGGGCGAGTTCGTCGATGCCGGGTGCTGCGATGCCGTCGTCGTTGGTCACCACGACGACCAGCGGTGCAGGTCCAGATGCAGGCTTGGGGGCCGTTGTATGTACCGTCGTGGTGCCGGTGGACTTCGAAGCAGAGGTGCCACTGCTCGAACACGCAGTGGCACCCATGGCGATCCCGAGCGAGAGTACCCAGGCGGCGAATCGGCGATGTTGCATGAAGGCGTCCTTTGGCGGGTGGTTCGGGTCGTGGTCAGGTGTCGGCGGGGAGCATTCCCGCAATCGGGTCCCGGCCGTCGACGGTCCGTTCGGTGCGGTCGCTGACCAGCGGCATCCACTCGGGATGCGTGAGGATGTAGAAGCGTCGGGTCAGCACCGCGTCGAGCACCTGGGCGCCGACCTGTCCGGGTTCGATGCCGCCCTCGACCAGTCCTTTCACCACGTCGGCGAATCCGCCGGTCGCATCGTCGGCGCCTCCGAGCGGCGCGCTCGAAGCGCCCTCCGGGGCGTAACGCCCTGCGTCGTAGATGCGGGTCTTCACCCAACCCGGG
>JAFDWI010000019.1 GCA_018268545.1 Actinomycetota bacterium | reverse complement strand
CGTCGGTGTGCCGGGTCCCCAGGTGCGTTCGGCCTGCCAGGATCCCCGTCTGCTGGAAGACGTGCTCATCGACTTTCCGGACCTCACCGTGATCGGCGCGCACATGGGTCACCCCTATGAGCAGTTGCTGATCGGCTACATGATGAAGTGGCCGCAGCTGTACGTCATGACCTCGGCGTACCTGGCCACGTACCTCGACCCGGCGATGGTCCGGTTCATGGGTTCGTCGCGGGGCCGCGGACGCGTGTGGTTCGCGTCGGACCATCCGATCCTGGACTGTGGTCGTGCACTCGCGGCGGCTCGGGCGGTCGACTTGGACGAGGCCGCGATGGCCGAGTTCCTCGGCGACGCCGCGTTCCGGGTGCTGTCCCGTCGAAGCGGCGGTTGATCGGCATGGATGCGGCCGGACAACATCCGTTCGCGGTTGCCGCCGAGCACCCCGACCGTCTGGCGGTCACGATGGCCGACGGCTCGAGGGCGCTCACCTATGGCGAACTGGCCGATGGTGCGCGGCGACTCGCGCAGGTGTTCCACGATGCTGGGCTGCGACCCGGCGATCATCTCGCCGTTCTGCTCGACAACCGCCCAGAGTTCTTCACGACGATCTGGGCGGGACTGTCCAGTGGACTGTATGTGACCCCCGTGAACCACCACCTCACGGCCGAGGAGGCCGCTTTCATCGCGGCCGATTGTGGCGCGAAGGCGCTGGTGAGCTCGACGCAGCTTGCTGGGCTCGCGACCGCCACGGTGGAACGGCTCGATGGGCTGGACGTCGCGCTCTCGGTGGGGGGCGCGCTGGACGGCTTGGATGACTTCGGTGCCGCGATCGCCGCTGTCGGCGACCCACGTTCGCTCACCCCGGCCCAACGGGCGACCGAGTGCGCGGGCCAGTGGATGTTCTATTCCTCGGGCACGACCGGGCGACCCAAGGGGATCGTGCCCGGACCCGTCGGCGCCGAATTGGGTCGCCCGCAACCGTTCTGTGCGATGTTGACCCACTTGTTCGGTTTCACCGCCGAATCGACGTACCTGTCGCCTGCGCCGCTGTATCACGCGGCACCTGCGGGCTGGACCTCGGGTGCACAGTGTCTCGGCGTGCCGGTCGTCGTGATGGAATCGTTCGACCCCGAAGGGTTGCTCGCCGCGATCGAAACCCACCGGATCACGCATCTGCAGGTCGTGCCAACCCATCTCATCCGCCTGCTCAAGCTGCCCGAGTCGACACGGACGCGCTATGACACATCCAGCTTGCAGGTCGTGGTCCATGCCGCCGCGCCATGTCCGGTCGAGGTGAAGCGGGCGGTGATGGAGTGGTTGGGGCCGATCCTGTACGAGTACTACGCGGGGTCCGAGGGCAACGGGTTCTGTGTGATCGGCCCGGAAGATTGGCTGACGCACCCCGGTTCGGTCGGACGGTCGCTCCAGGGCGCGGTCCACATCACCGATGCGGCCGGCAAGGAAGTTCCGGTCGGAGACGAAGGCCAGATCTGGTTCGAGACCACGCGTCGATGGGAGTACCACGGCGACCCGGACAAGACCGCTGCGGCGTGGGATGTCGAGCGGAACTGGTCGACTTTGGGTGATGTCGGTCGGCTCGACGCCGAGGGGTTCCTGTACCTGACCGACCGGGTGTCGAACATGATCATCTCGGGCGGGGTGAACATCTACCCCCGCGAGATCGAGGACGTGTTCATCGGTCACCCCGGGGTCGACGACGTGGCGGTGATCGGCACGCCCGATCCGGACATGGGTGAGCAGGTCACGGCGTTCGTCCAACCCGCCGAAGGCGCAGACCCCGGGAGCCTTCCCGACGAGTTGATCGCTTTGTGCCGGGACCGCCTCGCGCACTTCAAGTGCCCGCGCGAGGTCCGTATCGTCGACGAACTCCCTCGCCTGCCGACCGGCAAACTCCTCAAACGCCTCCTGCAGTGACGCCGCCGACGGCGACTCCAGCCTGCTCGATGCAGGCTGCGGCGTCGAGGAGGGACTCGCCGTCGTCGGGAGCGGTCGACGTCCCGACGTGCGGATGATGGATCAGCCGGGTTCGAGCACGAACAGCGGGATCCAGCGGTCCGTCGCCGCCTGGTAGTCGTCATAGGACGGCCAGACCGCCATTGCCCGGGCCCACCACGTCGCCTTCTCGTCGCCCTCGGCTTCTCGGGCGACGAGTTCGTGGACGACGGCACCGTCCTGGACGCGGGCGATCGGGTGGGCACGCAAGTTGTGCACCCAGTTCGGATTCGTCGGCGCGCCCCCTTGTGAGCCGATGACCGCGTAGCGGCCGGTGCCATCGCTGGTGCGCACGAGCGGTGTTTTGCGGACGTGCCCGGACTTCGCCCCGATCGTCCACAACACGATCCACTCGTCACCGACGAGTTCGCTCGCCGCTGTCCCGTTCGACTGCTCGTAGCGTGCGACCTCGGCCGCGATCATGTCCCACGAACTCGGCTCGTATTCGGCATCGAACGGCGACATCGCCGGAGCATCGTCGGCCGGATCGGCGGGCCAGTCGACCGTCACCCGTTCGGCCACGTCGGGGTGCTTGCGCAGCCAACCCTGGGCGTAGGTGCACTCCGGCTCCAGTGTCTCGCCGGTGGTTTCGCAACGCTCGACCGCCGCGGTGACCAAGGCAGCGCCGATCCCCTGGCCACCGAGGGCCTCAGGCACTTCAGTGTGCACCAGGACCACGCGATTCGCCTCGACCCGGTAGACGAGTTGCGCCTCGTGACCGTCGATGGTGACGGCGAAGCGGTTGTCTGCGGTTTCGTCGATGATGGTCATGGTTGCTCCTCGCACCAGTGTCGAAGGTGGATTCTTCCACGCATGTCGCGGCCTGGGACGAAGCGGCCCGACTCAACGCCATGTGGCCACGAGGTCATCGGCGCTTCGCCCGTCATGCGTGTCGAGCCGGGCCGCCGCGCGGATCCGCCGGTCGATGAATGCCCCGAGTCCGAGGAGCACCATCCCGACCCCGGCGAACACCGCCCAGCCGGGCACGCCACGCAGGGCGTCGACCAGGTACGCCGAGACGAGCACACCGAGGCTCATGCCACCGACCCACACCGCCGCGAAGTGGCGGAACTGGACGCCCGCGACCAGCACCAGGGTTGCGAGCGCGATGACGATCAGCGGTCGGGCAAGGTTCGGGTCACCGAGCGCGGTGGCCACCGCGGGCACCGCGGCGACGACGAGAGCGAGGCCGTAACGCTCCCAGGACCCGGCGGCGAGTTTCGCTGCAGTTGCACGCCATTGCAGCCACGCGATCACCGCCGCGCTCGGCAGGACCCACACGTCCGGCCCGGTCACGTTCCAGGTTGACAGGGCCGACATCGAGCCGAGCAGCCATGCGATAACAGCGCCGGTTGTCATGGCCGCGTCGCGACGCCAAGTGGTCGATGCGACGAACAGGGCGAAGAGCACCATTCCACCGATCGCCGCAGTCGTGCTCGTCGGGATCGAGGTGATCGCGGCGCGCTGGATCGCGAACAGGTCGACGAACGCGAGCACGGCCGTCAACCACGACAGCGCCGTGGCCGTGCCGCTGAAGCCGCGGCGGCGCAGTTCGATGCCGCCGACGAACGTTGCGACGGTCGCTCCGACGAGCAGCGCCGCTCGCATCGACGCGTCGAAGGAATCCCAGCTCACCGCGACGAAGCTGGCCGCAGCGGCGAACAGGCATGTCACACCCAGGCCGAGGACCACGTTGCGCACGTCGAGTTCGATGCGCCGCCGAGTTTCCTGCGGGTCCGCCGTGGTCACCGCCGCTGGCGGACCCATCGGAAACGCGCCCGGCCAGCCGGGACCTCCCGACGGCGGCGTCGTCCACCATTGCGACGCCCCGGGTGGGGGCGGCGCCACGTTCGGCGGAAACGGCGACACGGGCGGACGTGATGGCGGAGGCGGAGGCGGAAGCTGTGCGAAGTGTGGGTCTGAGTTGGGTCCGTGGTTGGTCATGGATCCACGATGCGCCCGATCGTCGCCGCGCACCATCAGGGAAATCCCCCAAATCAGGCTCCGGAGGCAGGGGTCGACCGGGCCGGTCGTCGATTGCCACGGTCACGTGCCGCGGCACGGCTGGAACAACGATGATGCCCGATGCGTTATCGCATCCGATAACATAACGGGATGGATGCTGCCACGCTTGTCCGCCGGGCGCGTGAACGCGCGGGCCTGAGCCAACGCGAACTCGCGCGACGCGCCCGAACTTCGGCGGCAGCGGTCTGTCTGTACGAACGAGGTGAACGGACGCCGCGTTCGGACACGTTGGCACGCCTGATCGCCGCGACCGGCGATCACCTCGAACTCGTCGTGCGACCCGCGCCCGACATCGACCTCGAAGCCAACGGTCGAGTGCTTCGCGAGCTGCTCGACCTGACCGACAACCTCCCCCGACGCCACGGCCCGACGTTGACGATGCCCCCGATGCACCGACTGACGGAACGGTGACCTCGGGCCTCACCGCAAAGATCATCGGGCTGCACGAAGCACTCGAGAGCGCCGGCCTCACGCATGCGTTCGGCGGGGCATTGGCACTCGCTTACTGCACCGCCGAGCCACGGGCAACGAGCGACATCGACCTCAACATCTTCTGTTCCCCCGACGAAGTCGAGCTGTTGCGGCGCTCGCTCCCCGCTCCGATCACGGTCGACGACCGCGATCGCGTGGCCTTCGAGCGAGACGGCCAAGCGCGACTGTGGTGGGAGGCAACGCCCGTCGACGTGTTCTTGCCGACGCATTCGTTCCACCATCAGGCCGCGGCGAACCGACGGTTCGTTCCCTTCGCCGGAATCGAGATCCCGGTGCTTGCGTGCTCGGACCTCGCCGTGTTCAAGACGTTCTTCGCGCGCCCGAAAGATGCGCTGGACATTGCAACCATGGTGTCCACCGGTTCAATCGACCTCACGCAGCTCACGGAAGCGGTCGCCGCGCTGCTCGGCGGCGACGATCGGGCGACCTTCCTCGCGAAGGTCAGCGGCCTGGTGGCCGAGCTCGACGGCACCTGATCGGTCGCCACCAGACCGGCTCGACGTCTGCAACGGAAGCATCATCGGGG
>JAFDWI010000199.1 GCA_018268545.1 Actinomycetota bacterium | reverse complement strand
TAACCTCCCGAAGTTCGCCGGGTTTTGCGCCGATGAGTCTCGGGCGGTGCGCCAACCAGGGCCGCGCGGGACTACCCAGGGTCGCGCGGGGTCGACGCGCACCCACTAGCCTCGTCACGTTTGTGAATCAGCTGATCGAAGGAGTGTGACGTGCCGGCGACCGTTGTCGTAGGCACCCAGTGGGGCGACGAAGGCAAAGGCAAGATCACCGACCTCGTCGCCAAGCAGATGCAGATGGTCGTCCGCTACCAGGGCGGCCACAACGCCGGACACACCCTGGTCGTCGACGGCGAGACTTTTGCATTGCAGCTGGTGCCCAGTGGTGTCCTGTATCCCCACATCACGCCCGTGCTCGGAAACGGGGTCGTCGTCGACCCTCGCGTGTTGATCGCCGAGATCGACTCGTTGCGTGCCCGTGGCGTGAGCTGCGACCGGCTCGTCGTCTCGGGCAACGCACACCTGATCCTCCCGTACCACACCGAACTCGACCGGCTGTCGGAGCGTCGCCTGGGCAAGGCAAAGCTCGGAACGACCCGACGGGGGATCGGCCCCGCGTACGCCGACAAGGCCTCGCGCGTGGGCCTGCGCGTCCAAGATCTGCTCGACCCCAAGATCTTCCGCGCCAAGCTCGAAGCGGCGCTCAAAGAGAAGAACGCGATCCTCGCGAAGGTCTACAACCAACTTCCTCTCGACGCGGAGGAGATCATCGACGAGTACATCGGCGAGTGTGCGCCGCGACTCGAAGCGCACATCGGCGACGCCGTGTCGGTCGTCCACGACGCGCTCGATGCCGGTGAGAACGTCCTGTTCGAAGGCGCGCAGGCCACCTTCCTCGACCTCGACCACGGCACGTACCCGTTCGTGACGTCGTCCAACCCGGTCGCGGGCGGCGCGTGCGTCGGCGCGGGGGTCGGGCCGCGTGACATCGACCGGATCATCGGGATCGCGAAGGCGTACGTGACGCGGGTCGGCACCGGTCCGTTCCCGACCGAGCTGCCGATCTCGGCCGATGCGATCGGTGGCATCGGGGCCGAAGGTGCCGATCCGGGCGATCTCGCGATCGGCGACTACATCGTCGAAGAAGGCCACGAGTACGGCACCAACAGTGGTCGGCGTCGCCGACCGGGCTGGTTCGACGCGGTCATGTTGCGCCAGGCGGTTCGGCTCAACTCGCTCACCGAGGTCGCGATGACCAAACTCGACCTGTTCGACGCGCTCGACGAGGTCAAGGTGTGTGTCGCGTACGAGATCGACGGCGAACTGGTCACCCACCTGCCCTATCACCAGTCGACGCTCCACCACGCCAAGCCCGTGTACGAGACCCTCCCCGGGTGGAAGACCGACCTGTCGAGCGTGGACGGCACCGGCGCGCTGCCACGAGCAGCGGCCGATTACCTGGCGTTCGTCGAGGACCAGATCGGTGTTCCGATCTCTCTCGTCGGCACGGGTCCGGGCCGGTCCCAGTACATCGACCGGTCCGAGGCCGCCTGATGCGCGTCGTCGTCGTCGGTTCGGGTGGGCGTGAGCACGCGCTCGCGGCGGTGCTGTCCCGCGACGCCGAGGTCGTGGTCACCCCGGGCAACCCTGCGATGTCCCGGGCGAGCGGGTTGGACGGGTCCGGCGCGATCACTGTCACCGACGCGGGCCCCGAGCAGATCGACGCCGACCTGTACGTGATCGGCCCCGAAGCGCCGCTCGTCGACGGGCTCGCCGACCGGTTGCGGGCGGCCGGTCGGTCGGTGTTCGGGCCGGGCGCGGACGGCGCACGACTCGAAGGCTCCAAGGCCTTCATGAAGCAGTTGCTGCTCGAGGCCGGCGTGCCGACCGCGCAGCATCGGGCCTTCGACGCCCCCGACCCGGCGATCGCCTACCTGCGGGAACGCACGCCGCCCTATGTGGTCAAGACCGATGGGCTCGCCGCGGGCAAGGGCGTGCTGGTCACCGATGATCTCGCAGCAGCCGAAGCCGACGTGCGTGCCAAGCTCGCCGGCGAGTCCTTCGGTGACGCGGGCCGACGCATCGTGATCGAAGAGGGAATGGTCGGAACCGAGCTGTCGATTCTGGCTGTGTGCGACGGCACCCGAGCGGTCGCGCTCGCCCCGGCTCGGGACTTCAAGCGGGTCGGTGACGGCGACACGGGTCCGAACACCGGCGGGATGGGTGCGTACTCGCCGGTCGCCGAAGCGACCCCGGCGTTGGTCGACGAGATCATGGCCACGATCGTCGTGCCGACGGTCTCGGCGTTGCGGGTACGCGGGATCGACTATCGGGGTGTGCTGTACGCCGGGCTGATGCTCACCGCGCAAGGTCCCAAGATCATCGAGTACAACGTGCGGTTCGGTGATCCCGAAACCCAGGTGGTCGTGCCGCGCATGACGTCGTCGCTGACCGAACTGCTCGCGTCGGCCGCGGCCGGCGAGCTGACGGGCGAGCCGACGTTCGACGACGGTGCGGCGGTGACGGTGGTCGCGGCATCCGAGGGTTACCCCGCCGCGCCGCGCACCGGCGACGTGATCGACGGCCTCGACGACGCGATCGCCGTCACCGGTGCCGCCGTGCTGGGAGCGGGCGTCGGTGCCGACGGCGACGGCAGGCTCGTCACTGCGGGAGGACGGGTGTTGGACGTGTGCGGTTTCGGTCCGGATCTCGCCACCGCTCGCGGTCGCGCGTACGAGGCGCTCGGGTACGTTTCCTGGCCGGGCATGCATCACCGCAACGACATCGCCACTGCGTCGTAGCGCCGCGGCCACTCGCCCCGCGAACCGACCCCACCTCGTCACGACCCGACTCCCTCTCGAACTTCGGGAGGTTACCTGGGAACAACCCCGGTATCCTCCCGAAGTTCGACAGATGAGCGCGGGATCGGGTCGCGATCGCGTGAGTGGGGGGTGGGGTCAGGTGGCGAGGGTGTGGCGGATCGCCCGTTCGATCTCGGACCGAAAGGCCGGGTCGTGGATCGCGGACCCGTCGCCGTCGGTGATCGAGAACGCGTCGACGACCCGATCGGTCAGCGTTTCGACGCGCGCATAGCGGATGTCGACGTCGAGTTCCGCGAGCGCCTGCGTGATCGCGAACAGCACCCCGATCGCGTCCGGCGCATCGACCTCGACGACGACCTCGTCATCGGTCACGTCGTCGAACCGGACCCGGACCGCAGAATCCGCGCCGAGTGATCGCCGGTGGTACGTGTTCGCCCGCTCGGCGACCCGAGCGGCGATCGCGACCCGTCCGACCATGCACCGCTCCACCTCGTCGACCACTTTCACCCAGTCGACGCGAATGGTCTCGGACAGCTCGCCTCGCGCAGAGGCCGGCGCGACGTTGAACACCTCCAACGCCATCCCGTCCAGCGACGTCACGGCTGCCGACACGATGTTGAGCCCGGACAGTACGAGCGCGCCCGCCACCCGGCAGAACAATCTCGGGCGATCCGCGGCGACCACGGTGAGCGTCCTTCCTTCGCCCTGAACCGTCGTGGCACCCGACTGGAGCATTGCTCGCTGCGCGACCGACGGGAACGCCGGCGCGAACGATTCGCTGATGGTGCCGGTCAAGGCGGCCCCGGTGCGTTCGACCAACGTGCGCACCAAGCCGGCCTTCCAGTCGGTCCACGCCGTCGGACCGGTCGCCCGGGCATCGGCTTCGGTGAGCGCCGCGAGCAGCCCGAGTGTTTCGATCGAGCCGACGGTCTGCGCGACCGATTCGACCGTGGTGCGGTCGTCGATGTCACGACGTGTCGCGACCTCGGGGAGCAACAGGTGCAGTCGAACCAGCGTCGCGATGGTCCCGGTGTCGCTCGCGTCGAACCCCATCCGCGGGGCGATCGCTTCGGCGAGCTCGACGCCGATCTCGGTGTGATCACCGCCCCGACCCTTGCCGATGTCGTGGAGCATCGTCGCGACCAACAGCAGATCGGCGCGGGTGACCCGGCCGGTCAGTGAGGCGGCCACAACCACCGCCTCGAGCAGGTGCCGGTCGACGGTGTAGCGGTGATGGGTGGTGCGCTGGGCGCGGGTCCGGACCGCCGGCCACTCGGGTACGAGGCGTTCCCACACCCCGGCGCGATCCAGGGATTCGACGACGTGGATCATGCCCGGGCCCGCCGCGAGCAGCTCGGTGAATCCGTTGCGGGTCGGGGCGTCCCAGGGCTCGACCGGTGGGGGCATCTCCGCGGCGAGGCGGGTGAGGAGTGGGCGGCCGAGTCGGCGCCCGAGTCGAGCCGCTTCAGCGACCCGGCCGAGCACCTCGGCGGGGTCGGTCACGTCGAGTTCGTCGCCGTCGTCGACGTCGTGTGCGCCGGTGTCGACGTGTGTCCCGGTGTCACCGCGCGTCCGGGCATTGCCGGGTGTCTCCGTATCGCTGTGTGTCCCGCTGTCGCCGTGTCTGCCGGTCTGGTCGGGTGCCCCGGCGCGCCGACGTTCGGACCGATCGGACCGGATGCGCCGCAACCGTCGAACCGGTTCGCCCTCTTCGGCGATTTCCGCGACGCGTACCCAGACCTCGTCGAGAACCCAGTCGATGTCGCGTGCCGCCGCGGCAACCCGGGTCATCAGTTCGTCCGCATCGACGATCCCCAGTTCGGCCGCGACGGCGTCCTGATCCTCGAGGCGCAGGACCTCGCCCGACGCCGAGCGGCATCGGTGCAGCGCGACGCGCACGTCCGCGAGCCAGGATCGGGCTGCGGTGAGTGTCGCTCGGTCGGCCGGGTCGACGAGATCCGCGCCCACACCGAGCCACGCCGGAATCTGTGCATCACGCAGCCCGCCGCCCGCGACCTTGATGTTCGGTTCGACCGAGAAGGCGACGTCACCGAGGCGTGCGCGTCGACGGTCGGCATCGTCGTGCAGCCACCGGGCGGCTTCGCCCAGGTGCGCGTTCCAGGCACGGTGAACCTGGGCTGCCAGTTCGTCGACGACCCCGCCGTCTCCGGCGATGAGCCGTGCGTCGAGCAGCGCGGTCGACGTTTCGAAGTCCACGCCGACCTCCTCGGTCGCCTCGGCGACGCTGCGGACGCTGTGGCCCAGGTGGATGCCCGTGTCCCAGATCGGATACCACACGGCCTCGGCGATCGCAGCCGAACGGCTCGGGTTGCGTCGGTGGATGACGGCCACGTCGAGATCGCTCCCCGGGCACAGCTCGCGGCGCCCGTAACCGCCGAGCGCTACGAGCGCGATCCCGTCGGTCGACGAGCCGGTGCCGGCCAGCGCCGCGGCGTACACGTCGGCCAGCCACAGGTCGGTCGTCTCGGTGAGCCGGTGGCGGAGCTCCCCACCTGCGATCCGTCGATCGGAGGTGAGGAGCTCGCGTCGGGACCGGAACT
>JAFDWI010000198.1 GCA_018268545.1 Actinomycetota bacterium | reverse complement strand
ACGGTGTGTACCTCGACTTCGCGGACGCGATCGAACGCCTCGGCGCGGATGTCATCTCCCAGCGCTACGGCAACCTGTTCCAGATGTACGAGCGCATCACCGCCGAGGACCCCTACAAGGTGCCGATGCGGGTGTTCCCCGCCATCCACTACACGATGGGTGGACTGTGGGTGGATTATGAGCTGCAGACCACGATTCCGGGTCTGTTCTCGATCGGCGAATCGAACTTCTCGGACCAAGGGGCGAACCGCCTGGGCGCCTCGGCACTCATGCAGGCCCTCGCGGACGGCTATTTCATCCTGCCCGCCACCATCGGCAACTATCTGGCCCCGTTGTTGAACCACCCGATCCCCGACACGTCCCAGCAACCCTTCGTGACCGCCGAGGCCGAAACCCGCGACCGCTACGCGGGGTACCTCGCGGTGAAGGGAACCCGCTCGGTCGACTGGTTCCACCGCGAACTCGGCAAGATCATGTGGGAGTACGCCGGTATGGAACGCACCCAGGCCGGGTTGGAGAAGGCACTGTCGGAGATCCCGGCCCTGTACGAGGAGTTCAAGGGCGACATGCGGGTGCTCGGCGACGACCGTTCCCTGAACCAGTCGTTGGAACGTGCCGGCCGGGTCGACGACTTCTTCCAGTTGGGCCAACTGCTGTGCCGCGACGCCCTGGAGCGTAGCGAGTCCTGTGGTGGCCACTTCCGTGCCGAGAGCCAGACACCCGAAGGCGAGGCGTTGCGCGACGACGCGCACTTCTCGCATGTGTCAGCGTGGGAATTCACCGGCGACGGCCAACCGGAGGTCCTGCACAAAGAGCCGCTCGAATTCGAACACGTCCACCTCGCGCAGCGGAGCTACAAGTAGCCATGACCATGACCGAACTCAACGCCACACAAACCTCCGGTTCGCCGCATCGCACGTTGGACCTGACCCTCAAGATCTGGCGTCAGGCCGGACCGGACGCGCCCGGAGCGCTCGAGACCGTCGACGCGCCGGGGATCTCCACCGAGATGTCGTTCCTCGAGATGCTCGACGTGGTGAACGAACGCATGGTCAACGCGGGCGAAGAGCCCATCGCGTTCGACTCGGACTGTCGCGAAGGCATCTGCGGGATGTGCTCGCTGATGATCAACGGTCAGCCGCACGGCCCCGAAAAGGGCACCGCGACCTGCCAGTTGCACATGCGCAGCTTCTCGAACGGCGACACGATCACCGTGGAGCCGTGGCGCTCGGCCGCTTTCCCACTCGTCAAGGACCTCGTGGTCGACCGCTCCGCGTTCGACCGGATCATCGAAGCGGGGGGCTACATCTCGGTGTCGACCGGGTCCGCTCCGGACGCGAACGAGATCCCGGTTCCCAAGGTGGTGTCGGACACCGCGTTCGACGCCGCCGCGTGCATCGGCTGCGGTGCCTGTGTGGCCGCATGCCCCAACGGCGCCGCGCAGCTGTTCACCGCCGCCAAGGTCGCACACCTGAACCTGTTGCCCCAGGGTGAACCACAGCGGTACGCGCGGGTCGAGGCGATGGTCGACACCATGGACGGACTGTTCGGATCATGCTCGAACCACCGCGAATGCGAAGCCGCGTGCCCCAAGGAGATCTCGGTCGACTTCATCGCGTTGATGAACAAGGACTACCTGCGCGCGAAGTTCAAGAACCGCCGGTACGTGTCGCGCAAACCCTGACCAGAGCGCTCGAGCGTACGTCGAGCGCGCGAGCGGGAGTTCGGCTCGGAGGTATCGTCGTGGGCGATGACGGGAACGTCGGCGACCTCGACAGCCCCGCGACGTCACCGTCCGTCGGCGGTCATGGCCACGTGTTACGCGATCGTCCTCGCACTCTGGTTGCTGTTCCCGTTCGCGATCACCGGCTTCATCGCCCAGGACGCCATTCCCTATGCCGCGGCCGGACGCCTGGTGCACTCGGCGCCCCGAGAGATCTACGCCGTCAGCACGGACCGCGTGCAAGGCGTGAGCCCGGCCTTCAGGTCGACCTATTGCTCGATCGCTGGGATCTCGGGGCGCGACTGCCGACTCGACGCGGTGGGCTATGTGGCGACGCCGCTCGCGTTGCCCTTCGCAGCGCTCACCACTCACCTGTCCGGACGATCGATTGCCCTGGTCATGCGGTTCCTGGCCGCGCTCTCGCTGGTGGGCGGGATGTGGCTCATCTGGAAACGGCTCGCACACCGCACTCCGCTCGCTCCGCTCCTCCTGGTGACCACCGCGATGCTGTTGACCCCGATGGCCATGGTCCCGATCAAATTCGCACAGACATCGCCACTGCTGTTCCTGTCGGTGTGCGTCGGGCTGGGATCGACCAGACGCGGTGGTCAGATTGCAGGTGGCGTGTTGCTCGCGTTGGCGACCGCCTTCAAGGCAATCCCGGTCCTGTTGTTCGCTGTGGCGGCCTGGTGTCGGAAGTGGCGATTTCTCGCGAGCGCGTCCGCAGCGCTGGTGGTGTTGGCGATCGCCACGTTCTCCATCGCGCCACCGTCGATCTTCACCGGATTTCCAGCCTCGGCAAACCGACTCGGTGGCGCCACCGCAACACAGAGTTCGATCCGGTATGCCGTCGCTCGGATGCTCGGAGGTTCATCGGTCGCGGGGATGAGCGCGACGGCTCTGTGCGTAGTGATCGCTGCAGCGATGGTCTGGTTCGGGATGCGCGGTGTCGACGACGACACGCGTTGGGGAGTGGGGTACTCGGCCGCGCTCGTCCTGACACCGATCGTCTGGTGGCACTATCTGTGGGTCCCGATCGGTGCCATCGCGCTCACCCTCGCGGGTCAGCGCCGTCTCGACGATCGGCTCATGGCAATCCTTCCTCTGGTCGCACTCGCGACACTGCCCCCGAGCAATCCGCTGAACACGAGTCCGGGAAGCTCGTCGAGCTACCAATCCGCCTTCCTTACCGCATGCATCGTCATCGTGACCGTGTTGGCGTCTCGCACCCGGCGGGCGCGTGCCCTGGATGATCAAGGCCGCTCGGAAACCCTGCGCACACCGAGCGCAACCAGTCGCCAGCCGAGCAGCGTCGCTCCCAGGAACCCGAGCGCGACGAACGTGAACGACAGCGCGGTGCCCTGACCGGCGATCACCCGGAGTCCCATCCCGACCGCGACCGCGCACGACCACACCACGACGCCGGCGGGCCACAGGCGCGTCGGATGCTGCCACGCACGCGACAGGATCCATCCGACCGCAGCACCGACGAGGAACGGCCAGGACGTCGAGGCGATCCCTGCGAGCGTCTCCCCTTCGGTGTGCGACGACCGTCCGATCGCGACGAACACCAGGATGACGATCGCGTCGAGTCCCATGGCGACGCCGACCGACGTCGCCGATTTCGACCGTTCGGCCCCGATCACTGCTCCGGTCATGTCGTCGACGCTACCGACGGTCCATCGGCACGGTCTTTTCCGTTGGCGGTGGCCCGGCAGCAAACGTGAAGATCGCCTGCTGGGTGGCATAGGCGATCAATGCACGGTTCTCGGGGTCCCAGAGTTCGGCGTCGACGGACATGTACCCGTCGCCGGCGTGGCGTGCACTGTTGCGCACGAGCAACCATTTCGACCGCGTCGGTGCGAACCAGTGGAGGGTCAGGTCCGCGCTCGGGCCGAACCAGTCCGGAACGTCGTTGCCCATCCGTTCGGCGACCGCGGCGGGCATCGAGTCACACAGCACCAACAATGCGAGTGGGTCGAGCGCTCCCGAGCCGTCGATCGGCGGCTGGTCGAAACGGACGAACGACACCGACTCGGACGTCGTCGGCACGTAGTCCTCCCACGGCGCGTGGCCGACGACGAACCGGGTCTCGACGACCAATTCGAAGAACTCCCTCGGTTCCCAACGCGGCATGTCGACGTCCGTGGGCCACGGATCCCGGTTCGACGGATACGACTCCGGTTCGGCGACCCCGTCGGGAAACACCCGATCGGTGAAGGAGAATCCGGGGCGAGTGGCGCCGAACACGGCCACTGCGGTGAGCCCCGCATCGGCGCCGACGTTGGTGAGCGTCGCCGTGGCCTGGGACACCGATCGTCCACGGCGCAGGATCTTCACGTCGATCTGGACATCGCCGACCGCGACTTGTCCGGCGAAAACAGCGGTGAACGACCGAAGTCGCTCATCGGACAGGTCGAGTTCGTCGGCCATCGCTCGTGCCGCCATCGCCGCGACGATCCCGCCCTGTGGGTTGCGCGCGAGGCGCCACTCGTCGCCGATCTCACCACGGTAACGACCCGGCATCGTCGGATCCCTGCTCAGCGATGTCGTGTCGTCGAAGGGGTTCGGTGCCGTGGCGGGCATCGTGCCAGGGTACCGGACAACCCCGGGATCGCCTGTCGTGGCGGTCAGCGACCGGAACGGACGTAGTCGACGAGTTGTTCGTGCTCGCGCTCGAGTTCGTTGACCCGTTCCTTCACGACGTCGCCGATGCTGACGATGCCGCACAAGCGACCGTCGTCGTCGAGGACCGGCAGATGACGTATCCGTCGTTCGGTCATCATCCGCATCAGCGATTCGCTGCGATCCGAGCGGTGGCATGACGACAGCGCTGTCGTCATGATGGACCGGACCGGTTCACCCGGGTCGAGCGAGCCGAGCGCCGCTGCACGCATGACCACGTCCCGTTCGGAGAACATCCCGATGAACCGGTTCGCGCCGTCGGTCACGACGATCGCACCGATCGAGCGTTCGGCCATGAGCCGGATCGCGTCGCCGACGGTGTCGTCCGGTCCGATGGTCGCAACCTCGGACCCCTTGTGGGCAAGTATTTCCGCAACGTTCATGTCGACCCCTTGGCGTGGTGTGTGATCGACCCCCGTGAGTCGCCGACTGCCCCGACCCGGTGTGCATCATCCCACACCGGTTTCGGTGCCGTCCTCGATTTCATCGAACCGTCACATGCCCGGCCCGCAGGGTCCACCGGCTCAGGAGACGGTGAACGAACCGCTCGACTTCCACAGGTAGTACGTGACACCGGCGACCGTCGTGACGCTGTCCTGACCCGAAGGCGTCACGGTCGCCCCGACACCGGACGGCACGATGAGGACCACGGCGCCGTCGTCTCCCGAGGCCCCGGGTTGACCGATCTCGGTCCCGATGTTGCCACCACCGCCACCGGCTCCATGGTTCGCTGCACCGGGAACCTTCGTCGTGGTCGGCAGGCCCGCGCCCGTGCCCCCGTCACCGCCGAAATCGTCACCGCCGATGCCGCCGCCACCGGCACCGCCACCGCCACCGACTCGTTGGCTTCCCGGGTCGACCGGGCTCACCACGCCGATACCGCCGTTGCCGCCGGCACCCGATCCACCGGCTCCGCTTCCGCCGGCACCGGCGCCGCCGGTTCCGTCGCTCTGGCCGCCACCACCACCGGCGGCGCTCGCGATGGTCGTCGGTCCGGGGCCATCGAGCACGCTCGCAGAACCAGGACCACCGTT
>JAFDWI010000197.1 GCA_018268545.1 Actinomycetota bacterium | reverse complement strand
CTGATCGACGTCCGCATCTCCCAGGCCTCCGCGCAGCTCGCCGCCGCGAAGCGCTCGGAGACCAAGAGCCGCCGGGCGCTGTCCCAGTACGCGTTGAACGCCTACATCAATGGTGGCTCCGGTTCGGTCGACCTGGCAGCGCTGCTCGACACGAACGGTTCTCAGATCGGTCAGCGTCAGGGGTACCAATCGACCGCGGTCGGGAACCGCCAGGAGCTCGTCGACTCGTTGCAGGCATCCCAGCGCATCACGGCCGATCGTGCGGCGGCGCTCGCCGTCGAACAGAAGAACGCGGCCGATGTCGCCGCTCGCGCCGAGGCGAAGCGGGCTGCTGCGGATGCGGCGGCCAAGCAGCTGCAGTCGATCCAGTCGCAACTGAAGGGCAAGCTCGCCGTTCTCGTTGCCCAGAAGCAGGCCGCCGAGCAGGCCGCGCAGGAAGCCCAGGCCCGAGCCGCTGCACAGGCGATGCAGGAACGTGCCCGTGCGAACGCAGCGACGCCTCCGCCGACCCAGTCCGTCACGACACCCTCGGTCACAACCGGACCGGCGCAGTCGTCGAACCCGACACCGCCGGCGTCGTCGAACCCCGGCTCGTCGAACGTCCCGATCGTTCCGTCCTCCGGCGGAGGTGGTGCCGCGGTGGCAGCCGCGATGAGCCAGCTCGGTGTCCCCTATGTGTGGGGTGGCGCGAGCCCGTCCGGGTTCGACTGTTCCGGGTTGACGATGTGGGCGTGGGCGCACGCGGGGGTCTCCCTGTCGCACTACACGTTCGCCCAGGAGGGCCAGGGCCAGGTCGTCCCGATCTCCCAGCTCCAGCCCGGCGACCTCGTCTTCTACTACGGAGGCGACCACGTGGCCATGTACATCGGCGGCGGCATGGTCGTCCATGCGCCGCACACCGGCGACGTCGTGCGGACCGCGAGTCTGTACATGTCGACGCCGGACATGGCGGTCCGACCCGGCTGATCGGCCGAGGTTTCGTCAGTCGACGGTCGTCTTCCGGAACGCCCGGCGACCGCTCCAACCGATCATCGCGGCGACGGGGACGAGCACCCAGAACCCGACGAGCAGCCCGCCTGCGGGAATCGCCCGTCGGGCAACCTGGCGTGAGCAGCGGTGGGCGTCGGCTCGGGCGAGGCGCGCCTTTCCCCAACCGTTGATCGGATCACCACCCGAATCGACGAGCGGGCGATCACCTTTTGCGTGCAACAGGAACACCGCGGGGGACCCGCAGTCCTGCACGCCGGGGTTGACCACCGGCAGCAGGAACAGCAGGGCCGACACCGCGAGCACGACCAGCCCGACGATCATCACGATCCCGGCGGTTCGGGTGCGGCGGTTCGACATGACCGGCCGGGGAGCGGTTTCGTCTGCTTCGGGTTCCATGGTGGCCTCCAGTGTGCACGTTGGCGCGACCGTCGCGGACAATCGAGGACATCGGGAGGGTGCTCGCGTCCGATCGACCCATCGGGGAGACCCTCACCGTGCGTGCCGTGGCGACCCCGGCATGGTCGTGTCGACCCGGACCTGGCCGTGGCGACCTTCGAGCTGCAACCGATCGGGAGGATCGGTTGCAGCCGGTGGTGGGATCCGGGGGGCGGAGGCCGCGTGCGCCGATGGTACGGAACCAACGGTTGCGATGGTGATGGAGGGAGGATACGGCCCCCGCGCTCACCCGGAATGGTCGACGATGGCGGTTCGCCGACCATGAAACGATCGGCATGATCCGAAGTTTTCTTGAGCGCGTATTTGCTGTGTCACCCTGTTCGGCAGGATGTTCGCCGATCAACTGTTCCTCGGCCACGATCTGTTGGCCTGGCTGATCCTCGCGTTCGGTGGCGCGCTGCTGGTGGGCAACATCGCCGCGATCGTCCGTCCGCCGGTGGATGACGGCGATGCCCCGATGTCCAAGGGGATGCGTCGACGTGCGGTCGTCTTCGCGGCGATCGGCGCAGTCGCCGCTATCTGGGCGTTGGCGACCCTGACGACACACTGACGTCGTTCGCGGAGCGGTCACCTGGAACGTCGTCGTCGGATCCGGCGTCACCGTCGCCGGTCACACCGTCATGCTCGGCCGCCCGAGCGCGGCGCGCCTTGCGTGAGGAGTGCACGACCCAAGCGGAACCACCGGTCAGCACGACAATGATCCCAGCGAGGAGCCCGAGCTGTTCGGATCCGCCACGGTCGCCGGGTGCGGCGGGTTTCGCGCCACCGTCGGGAATCGGCATCGCAGGTTCAGCGGCCTGTTCGGCTGCACCCACCGACGGTGAGGGCGGGGCGACCATCGACGAGAACGCCGCGTACGCGCCGGTGAGCACGATGATCACCGCCGCGAAGGCCGCTGCGTACATCCAGAACTGACGACGATCCGCGCGATCGCGACGTTCCTGATCGGCGTTGGATCGTCGGGGAGGTTGCTGGTTCATCGGTCTCGAAGTGGGGTTCGCGGGGTGGTCGGGCTAGAACCGATCCGATGGCGAAACGCAGGATGACGGTCGCGATCGTTCGACTGATCGGCGTTTCGATCCTATTGCTCGGATTCTCGATCTCCTCAGCGACGATCGCGAGCGCCCATGCGATCCTCGAATCCTCGTCACCCGCGGATCAGAGTGTCCTCGAGGGGAGTCCGGCCCGCGTGGTCCTCACCTTCAGCGAACCGGTCACCTTCGTCGCCGGGTCGCTGCGCGTCTTCGATGCCGCAGGCAAGCGGGTCGACCGGGGCGTGGTGTCCCACGCCGGCGCGTCGAACCAGGCTGCCGTCGACCTCGCGCCGGATCTCGCGACCGGTTCGTATGCGGTCGCGTGGCGGGTGATCTCCGCCGACACGCACCCGGTGCACGGCGGTTTCGTGTTCTCGGTCCGTGAACCGGGCAAGGTCGATTCGTTCGCCTCGGTGTTGCGGACCTCGTCGCAACGCGGCTACCAGGCTGCGGGCGCCGCACTCCGGGCGATCGGCTACGTGGCGGCGTTCATCGTGGTGGGCGCCGCAGTGTACGTGGCGTTCGTCGGCCGCCGCTCGTCGGGGACCACGGGTGTCCGGCGCGCCATGGTCGCGGCGACGGTGATCGCCTTGGCGTCCCAGGTGCTCGGGCTGCCCGTCGCGGCCGCACTGGCGACGGGTCAGGGGCCCGGGTCGATGTTCTCGCCCGGGGTGCCGGCGGAGATCCTGGGTCAGGGGACCGCGATCACGATCGCCGCGGTCGCGCTGGCGACGGTGCTCGGTCTGGCGGTGTTCGTCGTCGAGGGGTCCGCACGGCGGATCCTCGCGGTGCTCGCCGTCGGGTTCGTGGCCGCAGGATCGGTCGCGTCGGGCCATGCCCGCACGACGTCGCCGACGTGGCTCGTGAGCCTCGTCGAAGCGGTGCACGTGGCGGCCGCGGCCATCTGGGTGGGAGGGCTCGCGATGTTGGCATGGTCGTTGCGGTCACACCGCCGGTCCG
>JAFDWI010000196.1 GCA_018268545.1 Actinomycetota bacterium | reverse complement strand
GGTCCGCTCGGCTATGTCGTCCCCGTCGGGATGGTCGCGGTGGGAGTGCTTGCGATCATCGGCCTTCGCGAGGCACCCGCTGATGACGGAACGCCCGACCTCGGTGCCGATCCGACCCGTCCGATCGACATGGCCGGTGCCGCGGAGCCGACCGCCGCCGATCCGACGATCACGGTGGTTCGACGCACGCTGGGCGTCGTGGTGATGGTGGCGGCAACGCTGGGGCTGGCGCACCTGTGGCGCGGACGGCCCGCGTTCTCGGCGCCGGCGAACGAGATCGCGCATGCCGGTGGGCTCCTGGGGGCCGTCGTTGGCGTCCCGCTCGGCGCGGTTCTGGGATCGGTCGGCGCAACGGTGTTGCTGGTCCTGCTCGGCCTGGCCGGGTTGGTCCTGGTGACGGGGGTGTCGATCGCCCGGGCAACCGGGGTGACCGTCGGTGGGCTGCGTCCGGTCGGCCGCGTCGGGGCGCGTGCCGTGGGATCGTTGTTCCGGCTCGATACGGCGCCGGTCGCGGACGAGGGTCCGAAGGTCGTCGTGGGGATCGAGGACGACGTGCCGATCGGATCGGCGACAGAGCCCTTCGCCGACGCCGACGACCTGGCCGACGGCGACACGACCGACGGTCTCGTCGTCGTGGGCGCCTCGTCGACGTTGCCTTACGACCAGGATCTCGAGACGACCCGGCCGGTCGCCGATGACCCGGACCTGCACCACGACCCCGTCACCGCGACGCAGCTTCAGATCGACCTCGAACGTTCGACACCCCGCCGGCCGTGGAAGCTGCCGCCGAGCAGGTTGCTGGAGCGGAGCGGCGCCCAGCAGGTCGATCGAGGCGCGATCCGCGAGCGCGGCGAATTGCTCGAGCACGCGTTGGCCGAACACGGCGTCGAGACGCGCCTGGTCGGCATGACGGTCGGTCCGACGGTCACCCGCTACGAACTCGAGTTGGGCCCGGGCGTCAAGGTCGCCCGGGTCACCACCTTGCAGAAGGACATCGCGTACGCGATGGCGACGCCCGATGTCCGGATCCTCGCGCCCATCCCCGGCCGCCAGGCGATCGGGGTCGAGGTGCCCAACGCGGCGAAGCAACTGGTGACCGTCGGTGACATCCTCGCCTCGAAGGAGGCCAAGGACGCAAAGCATCCCCTCGACGCTGCGGTCGGCCGTGACATCGCGGGTCGTGCCGTCATGGCGAATCTGTCGAAGATGCCCCATGTGCTGATCGCCGGTGCGACCGGCGCGGGCAAGTCCTCGTGCATCAACACGCTGTTGACGTCGCTGCTCATGCGCGACACCCCCGACGAGCTCCGGTTGATCCTCGTCGACCCCAAGCGCGTCGAGCTCGGTCAGTACAACCGCCTGCCGCATCTGTTGACCGAGGTGGTGACCAACCCGAAGAAGGCTGCGAACGCGCTGTCGTGGACCGTCAAGGAGATGGAGCGCCGTTACGACCTGCTGTCCGAGGTCGGTGTGCGTGACGTGACGGGTTACAACGCGGCGTTCGACCGGGGCGATCTCGTCCCACCGCCGGGTTCGGGCCGGGTCTACGAACGCCTGCCGTTCATCCTCGTGGTGGTCGACGAGCTCAACGACCTGATGATGGTCGCGGCGCGTGATGTGGAGGACTCGATCACCCGGATCGCCCAGATGGCCCGGGCGGTGGGGATCCACCTGGTCATCGCGACGCAACGACCGTCGGTGAACGTGATCACCGGTGTGATCAAGGCGAACATCCCGGCGCGCTGGGCCTTCGCGGTGTCGTCGCTGGCCGACAGCCGCGTGATCCTCGATCAACCCGGTGCGGAACGCCTGTTGGGTCGCGGGGACATGTTGCTGCTGGACCCGAGTTCGAGCGTGCCCCAACGTGTCCAGGGTTCGTGGGTGACCGAGGACGAGGTCCGCGCCGTGGTCGCCCATTGGCGGCGCCAGGAGCCCGAGGTGACCTTCGACGACACGGTCCAGGGCGCCGATGACACGCCGGGTTCCACCGTGGCCGGCGGTGGTGACGCGGGCGATGACGACGACCTGCTCGCCCAGGCACTCGACCTGGTCGTCCGGAGCCAACTCGGGTCGACGTCGATGTTGCAACGCAAGCTCCGGGTCGGGTTCGCCCGGGCGGGGCGCCTGATGGACCTGCTCGAGCAGCGAGGGGTCGTCGGCCCGTCGGAGGGCTCGAAGGCTCGGGCGGTGCTGATGACCGTGGAGGAACTCGAGGCGGGCCCGTCTGCGCCGCGTGCGGCGGCCGGGTCATCCACCGATGACGAGCTCGAGTCGGCGATCGAGACGATCGGGTCGGCCCCGGCCCCGGCCCCGACCGACGAATTCGACGCCACGGGGGAGTGACCGGCCGGCCGGGCCTGCTCCCGGTCCGGCGAGCGGCCGTCGATGTGACGTGTGTCGGACCATTGGCACAAAACCCGATCAACTTGGTAGGGTTTCATTCATGACCAAGCTGCTCGACTTTCCGGACCCGGTGAACGACCGGGCGGCGCGTACCGTCGCCGCCGGAGTCGTGCTCCTGTGTCTGGTGACGATCTCGACCGGTTCGTGGGTTCCGCTTGCGCTGCTCGTCTACGGGTTCGCGGCCCGCGTCGCGACGGGTCCGACGCTGAGCCCACTCGGGCAACTTGCGACCCGGGTCGTGGCGCCTCGCCTCGGTGCCTCCAAGCCCGTTCCCGGCCCCCCGAAACGTTTCGCGCAGGGCATCGGGTTCGTTTTCAGCGGCACGGCCGCGGTGCTCTGGTTCGGCTTCGGGCTTCACACCGCGGCGCTCGTCGTCGTCGGGATGCTCGCGGTTCCCGCCTTCGTCGAAGCAGCATTCGGGTATTGCGTCGGCTGCAAGATCTTCTCGTTGCTGATCCGCTGCGGGCTGATCCCCGAAGCGGTGTGCCCTGAATGCGCGGACCTCTCGAAGCGTTATCCGGAGCGGTACGCGACGACGCACTGAGCGGTGCCGGACGAACGGCCCGAAGCGGGAATCAGCATCGGGTCGCCCGACGTGGGAAACTGCAACGCGTCATGTCCTCCGACGCCCGCACCTATTCGATCGTCACGCTCGGATGTGCGAAGAACCAGGTCGATTCCGAGAAACTCGCGGGCAAACTGACAACGGACGGCCTGGAGGCGGTGGAAGATCCTGCGGACGCGGACCTGATCGTCGTGAACACCTGCGCGTTCATCGAGGACGCTCGAACGGAGTCGATCGACACCGTGCTCGCGCTCGACGACGTCCGGCGCGACGGTGCCCGCATCGTCGTGACCGGTTGTATGGCCGAACGATATGGCGACGAACTTGCCGAGGCACTCCCCGAGGTCGACCGGGTCGCAGGGTTCGGGCGAGAACTCCACGGGGGTGCCTCCTCGGGTACGGACGGCCCCGTGAAGCTCGGGATCGGCCGCAAGCCCCGGCCTGCCGGTGCCTCCGTCGCCGACTTCGACCTGTTGAACCTGCCGCGGCCGGCATCGCACCGCCCATGGGCCTACGTGAAGGCCGCCGAAGGCTGTGATCGGGCGTGTGGGTTCTGTGCGATCCCCACCTTCCGTGGCAAGCAGCGATCCCGCACGCTCGAATCGGTGCTCGCCGAGATCGACGGACTGGGTGCCGCGGAGATCGTGCTGATCGCCCAGGATCTCGTGTCCTACGGCCGGGATCAAGGCAAGGGGAGCCTGCAGATCACCGATCTCGTGCGGGCCGCGGCGCAGCGGGTCGCGTGGGTACGGCTCCTGTACCTGTACCCGTCGGGGCTCACCGACGATCTGATCGACGCGATGCTCGGCACCGGCGTCGCCTATTTCGACCTGTCGCTGCAACACGTGTCACCACCGCTGTTGCGAGCCATGCGCCGGCCCGGGTCGGCCGAGCGGTTCATGGCCAAGATCGATCGCATCCGGTCGCTCGAGCCGGCGAGCGCGTTTCGATCGAATTTCATCGTCGGCTATCCCGGTGAAACCGAAGGGGATCACGAAGCGCTCCT
>JAFDWI010000195.1 GCA_018268545.1 Actinomycetota bacterium | reverse complement strand
TCCGACGGGCTGACGCTCGATCATCGCCCGATCCTCACGGGCGATTCCACAGTTTCACGGGCTCGGGTGAACGCGTGGTGTGCTTCCCTAGGATAACGGTCGGGTCAAGACCCTCCACCTTGAAGGAATCGGCCCGTCGAATGCCCCGATCAGGTCGAGATGTGTCGGATGTCACGCAGATCGGCGTCGACCTCGGCCAGATCACGGCGAACCCGGTCGATCGTCCGGATCAGCGGCGCGTCACGCACCTCACTCGCTGATTCGGCGTGAACCCGCAGAATCACGTCGAATTCGCGGACCACGGCGATGATCCCGTCCACCCGCTGTGCCGGCGGCAACGCCGCGAGTCGGTCCATCGCCGCTTCGCCGGACGCTCCGGGCGCCCGGATCAGGTCGGGTACGTTCACCTCGCGTAGGCGGGGAAGTCGTTCCCCCAGCTGTGACGAATGCCACGAAAATCTCCCCGAAATGCCTGCGTAGGCGAGCCGACGAGCAGGCTCTTGCTCGTCGACGGCCCATGCTCCGGAGATCTCGAACAACCGCGCCGTCGCCCACACATACCACCCCACCCGCTCGGCATTGCTCGCGATGTCGGCGGCCGGTGGCTCGCCCATCGCGGGGAACCACCGGCCGTCCGGTGCGTCGTCGGATCGGGGGGCGTCGACCATGGGGATCGACGCAGAGGCTACCAGCAGCCGCCGCCCCAGTGGCTGGCTCCGGCGCCACCCGCCCAGACCTGGGCGGCTCGCTCGTCCTGGACGGACTCGGGCGCCGACGCGGCCGTCGGATACCCGTCGTAGTTGGCCCACGTGCTCGTCATGAACTGCCATTTCCCGGACGCGCCCGAGGATGCATTCACGGCGGTCGGGTTCCCCCGTGATTCCCGCATCATCACACAACAGGGCGGCAGGTTCCCGCCGCACGCACCGTGGACACCTTGGTTCTGGGCTGCCTGCGCCGCAGCCGCAGCCTGTGCTCGGGCCTGGGCCTGAGCCTGCGCCTGTGCTGCCGCAGCGGCGGCTTCCTGTTGTGCTTTCGCGGCCTCGGCGGCGGCAGCAGCGGCAGCCTGTTGCTGTGCCTGGTTCTCGGCGAGCGCGTTCATGAAGCGGACACGGGCATCACGGTCGTTCACGGCCTCGACGGCCGCGAGCGCCTTCGCCTTGGCGCGCTCCTCGTTCGCAGGGGAGATCGTGGTCGAAGGTGCAACCGCCGCCGGGCTCGCTGCGGCGCCATGGGTTTCGGCGCCGTCGGAGGTCCCGGACCCGACGGTGAATGCGGTTGCTCCGATCGCCAGCACGGCAACCAGCGGGAGGGCGTGCATCCCTTTGAGGCGCCGTCGGGGTCGGCGGGTGCCAGAACCGGTCGATCCGGCGCTGACCGGCGCGTCCGTCACGTCGACGGAGTGAGAAGCGAACAGTGCCGCCAGTGCCAACGTGACAAAGGCGATGGTGGCGGAGACAACAGATTGCAACAGGGGTTTGAAGCGGCGCATCGGCCGGACTCCTTTCTGCCGGTCCTGCAGACCCACCGCCTCGGTTCGGGGTGGGCCGGGCTCGGTGCCCGGATCCTGCACCGCTTCGGTGGGTGCGTCTCGGATCCGTCGGATCGGCTTGGGGGGTTGGAAGTGGCCGGAACTCGATCGGTGGCGACGATCTGTCGCGCGCAATGCGTCACCGACGGCCCAGCGGCCGACGTGGACCTTAACCCCTCTGATTACGAAAGTCGACCCTTTGTGACATTCGACCGTTACACGATCGCAATACTACAGGGGTGTCATCCCGGCAAATCGCCACACCGTCGAAGAAGGTCGAACCCCTCGCCAGGGGTGGTCGGTCAGGCGTCGGACGATGGTCGTGCCGCCGGGCGAGTCCGGAACCCGTTCGTCATCGGACGCCGACGATCCTTGCCGAATGCGCGTCGGGTGACCCGGAGTACCGGTGGTGACTGGCGTCGTTTGTACTCGGCCCGATCGACCATCTTCACGATGCGCGTCGCGAGCTCCCGGGGGTGGCCCGCCGCCACGATGTCGTCGATACCGAGATCGGCTTCGACATACGCCCGCAACATTCGGTCCAGCACGTCGTAAGGAGGGAGCGACTGGTCGTCACGCTGGTCGGGGCGCAACTCCGCTGAAGGTGGCTTGGTCAGCACCGACCCGGGAATCGCCTCGCGGCCGTCACGCCCGTTTCTCCAACGGCACAACGCGTACACGTCGGTCTTGAACACGTCGCCGATCACCGCGAGCGCGCCCGCTGTGTCGCCGTACAGGGTCGAGTAGCCCACGGAGGTCTCGGACTTGTTGCCGGTGGTCAGGACCATCCAACCGAACTTGTTCGACAACGCCATCAACGTGATCCCTCGGATCCGGGCCTGCAGGTTCTCTTCGGTGAGATCTTCGTCCATCCCCGTGAACGACGGCGCCAACATGCGGCCGAACGCCTCGTGGGCCGGTTCGATCCCGATGGTCCGGAACTCGATGCCCAGATTCGCTGCGAGCTGTCGGGCATCGGAGATCGAATGATCCGACGAATACCGGCTCGGCATCGCCACGCCGTGGACATGGTCGGCCCCGACCGCGTCGACGGCGATGGCGGCGACCGCTGAGGAATCCAGACCCCCCGACAGGCCGATGACCACGTCGGTGAAGCCGTTGCGGGTCACGTACGCACGGGTTCCGGCGACCAACGCCGACCACAGCTCGGCTTCAGCAGGCATCTCGGTGAGCGTCGGCTGTGCCGGAAGCGGTGGCCGGCCGACACGTTCGATCGAGCCGAGGTCGACGACCCGCGCCGGGCGCGTCCGACGCGCACCGCGGGGATCGAGCAGCCGGCCTCGATAGGTGGGCGACATGCGCACATCCACGATGACGTCGCGTTCCTCGAACAGTCCGGCTCGGGCGACGACCTCGCCGGTGTCGTCGATGATCATCGAGCCGCCGTCGAAGACGAGCTCGTCCTGGGCACCGACCCGGTTGACGTACACGATCGGGCAGTGGGCGTCGACGGCACGGGTTCGCATCATCCGCTCACGCTCGAGTTGACGACCCGCCGCGAACGGCGACGCGCTCAGGTTGACCACGAGATCGGCCCCTCCGGCTGCTTGTCGGGCGACCGGGCCCGCCGGATCCCACAGGTCCTCACAGATCGAAACGCCGACCCGTGCCCCGCCGATCCGGTACAGCTCGGTGCCACCACGTCCGGGCTTGAAGTACCGCATCTCGTCGAAAACGGCGTAGTTGGGCAGGATCCGTTTGCGATAGACGCCGACGACCCGTCCGTCCGCACACACCGCGGCCGCGTTGAACAGATCGTGATCGGCATCCACGAAGCCGACCACCGCGACGCACCTCGGGCCACCATCGGTCGCTGTGGATCGGGCGACCTTGTCGAGTGTCCGGAGGTTGACCTCGACGAATTCGGGGTCGAGCAACAGGTCTTCGGGCGGATAGCCGGGAATCGTCAACTCCGGGAACACCGCGAGGTCACTCCCCACGGCGTTCGCCGACGAGATCGCGGCGATGATCGCGTCACCGTTCGCCTCGGGGTCACCGACGATCGGATCGGTTTGGCACAGGGCGACTCGGAGGTTCGTCACGGCGCCCAGCGTAGGCATTCGGCTCCGACGGGTGACACCGACGCGGCGCGACGGCGCTCAGCGGTCGGCGGTGAGCAGACCGCGGTCACAGAGCGTACGGACGACCCGGTCGACGACCGTCTCGTCGAGTTCGAGGCGAGCGACGAGGTCCGCTAGTGACGTGCCCTGCGCAGCGATCACGATGATGCGCCATTCGACCGGGTTCAGCTCGACGTGGTCGGTCCCTGCCGGCGCGGTGTCGATGGTCGTGTAGCGCGTCGTCGTGTCGGCCGCCGGCGTCACCTCACCGGCCGGGTCGGGACCAGATGGTTCGGACGAACCGGGGAACACCGGCTCTGGGCCGGGCGGTTCGGACGATCCGGGAAGCACCGGCTCGGGTCCCGACGAGACCTCGGATGCTCCGCCGGTGTCGGGCGAGTCGAAGAGGGGCGCGCCGAGGTCCGCTTCGTCGGTGGGCAGCACCGATGACGCATCATCGGGACCATCATCGTCGGGGCTCCCGTCGTCGGCGGCGCCCGTCGAGGTGATGTGCTCGAAGATGTCGCGTGGCGGCCACGACGCGAGGATGCCCGACGGGTGGAGCCCGTAGGGGTCGACCTCGTACTCCCCCGAGGTGACGCCGACGAACCTTGCGAGCGTCGCCGTGGTCAGACCGAACAACCACGTCCCGATCGAATGCTCGTCGATCGTCTCGTCGGTGTCGAGCGCGAGGGCGAGATACGGGCCGTCGTCGCCCGGTTCGGTGTGCCGCTCGATCTGTTCGGGGGTGAGCAGGCCCGCCTCGAGGAGTTGTGCCTCCAGGGGCGGTCGTCCCACCAGGTCCGCCAGGTAGACGTCGCCTTCGACGAGGTACACGAGCGCTTCGACGTCGCCGTGGAGTTCGATCACCCCGCTCGCCCGTTCAGAGGCGGCCGCGGCCAGCAGAACGTCGATGGGGGTGTCGGCCAGCGGCCCTCTCCGCATCATCGCCCGGTGAACCTCTCTCTGGTCGGGACCGCGTACCTCAGAACTGGATCAGCGCTGAGGTGATTGTAGGTCCTCGCCGCGTCGTGCCGGGGCGAATCGTCCGCCCCGGCCGACATCGGGTTCGGATTCAGGCGTTCGAGCAGACCTTGTCGACGATCAGGCGGGTGACGACATAGGGGTCCATGTTCGCGTTCGGGCGACGGTCTTCGATGTAGCCCTTCTGGTCTCGGTGCACCTGCCAGGGGATCCGCACCGACGCGCCGCGGTCGGCGACGCCGTAGCTGTACTTGTCCCACGGAGCGGTCTCGTAGCTTCCGGTGAGCCGGGACTCGATGCCCGCGCCGTAGTTCTCGATGTGCTCCTGGGGGTTCTTCGCCAGCGCTTCACACGCCGAGATGATCGCGTCGTAGTTCTCGCGCATCTGCTTGGTGGAGAAGTTGGTGTGGGCACCGGCACCGTTCCATTCGCCCTTGACCGGCTTGGGGTCCAGGGTCGCGGAGATGTCGTAGTCCTCGGCGATCCGGTAGAGCAGCCACCGGGCGAGCCACAACTGGTCGGAAACCTCGAGCGGTCCGAGCGGGCCGACCTGGAATTCCCACTGGCCGGGCATGACCTCGGCGTTGATCCCGGAGATCTCCAGACCGGCGTCGAGACATGCGGCGAGGTGCTCCTCGACGATGTCGCGGCCCCACACCTCGTCGGACCCGACACCGCAGTAGTAGAAGCCCTGCGGCGCGGGGAATCCGCCCTGGGGGAATCCGTAGGGGCGACCGTCCTTGAAGAACGTGTACTCCTGTTCGATCCCGAACAACGACTCGAACGACGCGTACTTCTCGGCGGTCTCGACGAGTTGGGCACGGGAGTTCGACGCGTGGGGCGTCATGTCGACGTTGAGGACCTCGCACAGCACGAGGCGGTTGTCGCCGCCACGGATCGGGTCTGGGACGTCGCAAACCGGCCGCAACACGCAGTCGGAGTTCGCGCCCGGCGCCTGGGATGTGCTGGAACCGTCGAATCCCCACAGACCCAGTTCGGTGCCGTCGGCACAGACCTTCGCCTTGGAGCGGAGACGGGCCGTCGGCTTGGTGCCGTCGATCCAGATGTACTCGGCGATGTAACTCACGTGTGACTCCTGATGTCGGTCCGATCCGCATCGCGGACGGGTTGATGAACTCCAACTGCGCTACAGCTTCGGGGGGCGTTGTTTCCCGGTCGTGACCGTCGTGTGAACAGCGTGTGAACTCGGCTCGGTCCACTTTCGCTCGGCACACGCCCGGTCCATCATGGGGAACGTGGAACGCCATGTCGATTATGTCCTCCGTACCGTATCCGAACGCGATGTCGGGCTGATCCGGCTGTGGTTCACCGACGTGCTCGGCCAACTCAAGTCGTTCGCGATCACCGCCGCCGAACTCGAGCACGCGTTCACCGACGGAATGGGTTTCGACGGCTCGGCGATCGACGGGTTCAGCCGCACGGTCGAGAACGATCTGCTGGTCCGACCGGACGCGTCCACCTTCGAGCTCCTCCCTTGGACGGGCCGACGCGACACCGAGGCGCGGATGTTCTGTGATGTGACCGAACTCGACGGGACGCCGCACCCGGGCGATCCACGTCAGGTGCTGCGCCGTCACCTCGACGCGGCGAAGGAACGCGGCCTGAGTTTTCTGGTCGGACCGGAGATGGAGTTCTTCTATTTCGCCGAAGCATCCGGGACGACGCCGCCGACGCCGCTCGACCACGGTTCGTATTTCGATCTGACCACGTCCGACATCACCTCGGAGCTCCGCAAGCGGACGATCCAGGCGTTGGAGACGATGGGCATTCCCGTGGAGTACTCCTTCCACGAGGACAGCCCCAGCCAACACGAGATCGACCTGCGCCACACCGACGCGTTGTCGATGGCCGACAACGTGATGACGTTCCGGCTGATGGTGCGCGAAATCGCGCTCGAGGCCGGCGTCCACGCCACGTTCATGCCCAAACCGATGCCGCACGTGCAAGGTTCGGGGATGCACATCCACCTGTCGCTGTTCTCCGACGACGGGAACGTCTTCGCCGACGGTGACGACCCGCTGAAGTTGTCGGCGACGGCACGTTCGTTCGTCGCCGGCCTGTTGCGCCACGCCCCGGAGATGACCGCCGTCACCAACCAGCTCGTGAACTCCTACAAGCGGCTCGTGACCGGATCCGAGGCGCCGTCGTATGTGACCTGGGCGCGCAGCAATCGCTCGGCGTTGGTGCGTGTGCCACCGACACGCCCGGGTCGTGAGGACTCGGTCCGTCTCGAGTTCCGGTCGCCGGATTCGGCGTGCAACCCGTATCTGGTGTTCTCGTTGTTGTTGGCCGCCGGGATGCGCGGTATCGACGCGGGCTACGAGCTCGCCGAGCAGACCGACGACGACCTGGCTGCGTTGGACGAGGCCGAGGTTGCCGCTCGCGGGATCGGATCGTTGCCGCGTTCACTCGCCGAGGCGTTGGACACCATGGCGTCCTCGGCGTTGGTCCGCGAAGCGTTGGGTGAGCACATCTTCACGTGGTTCCTGCGCAACAAGCGGTCCGAGTGGGCCGACTACCGCGCCCAGGTCACCCCGTTCGAACTCGAGCGATACCTCCCGGTGTGGTGATCGCACCGCCGCCACGCCACTGGTCGGGCATCGCGTCGCGTGGGAGAATCGCCGCGTGAAGCCGATCGTGGTCTTCCCCGACCCGCCGTCGGATCTTGCGCGTGCCCTGGATGTGACCGGGCGGATCTGGAAGATCGCCGAGTCGTCCGACGTCGAACGTCGGCTGCGTCCCGATGCGGGCTGGGCCGCAGCGATCGTGATCGTGCGCGGCAGGAGCGACACGGCCGCGGCCATGGTCGCCGCTTTGCGGGACGAAGGCCCCGACACGCCGGTTCTCGTGGTCACCGATGCCGCCGGGTTGGGCGCGTTGGGGCGCTCGGGGTGCAGCTTCGACGATTTCTGCGTGTCGCCGGTGCGCCCCGCGGAGCTCGCCTTTCGCCTCGAACGTCTCACGAACGCCTCGGACGGCACCGGTACGGTGCCCGACGATCTGGTCACCTACGGGCCGCTGATGATCAACCCGGTCACCTATCAGGCGATGGTCGACGGTGCGCCACTCGATCTGACCTACATGGAATACGAGTTGCTCAAGTACTTCGCGCAGCATCCGGGGCGGGTCTGCACCCGCGAGGTGCTGCTGAGCCAGGTGTGGGGTTACGACTATTACGGCGGGGCGCGCACCGTCGACGTGCACGTCCGGCGACTTCGGGCGAAACTCGGTGAGCCGCACGCGGGGTTGATCGAAACGGTTCGATCGGTCGGCTACCGCTTCGGCCGTGCCCAGTGGGGTTGACCGCGCGTCGACGCTCACCCGTTCCACCTCACCGAGCCCGGATCCGAAGCCGACCTCGACCCGACCACCGACCACCGGCAATAGACAGGAGTCTCGAATGACCACACTGGTGACCTACGAAGTCGACGATCGCGTCGCCACGATCACCCTCGATCGTCCCGAGGCCCGCAATGCCCTCTCGGGTGCATTGTTACGCGAGCTGTCGGCGACGATGGCCCGGGCCGACGCGGACGATGCCGTGGCAGCAGTGGTGCTCACGGGCGCGGACCCGGCGTTCTGTGCCGGACTCGACCTGAAGGAACTCGGTTCCGGTGGCGGTCCACCCGAGTTGCCGGACTTCCGACGTGCCGATGGCACCCGCGGACCGTTCGGGGCGATGACCAAACCGGTGATCGGCGCGGTGAACGGGGTGGCGGTCACCGGTGGGTTGGAACTCGCTCTCGCGTGCGACTTCCTGATCGCCTCGGACCGGGCCCGTTTCGCCGACACCCACGCTCGTGTGGGGATCCAACCGGGTTGGGGACTCACGGTCATGTTGCCCGAAACGATCGGGGTGCGCCGTGCCCGCGAGATGAGCGCGACCGGCAACTTCGTGGATGCTCCCACGGCGCTCGCGTGGGGCCTGGTGAATCATGTGGTGGCGCACGCGGAGCTTCTCGACTTCGCCCGATCGATCGGCCGGGACATCGCGTCGAACGACGACGCCGCGGTGCGACGGATCTTCGAGACCTACGACGAGAACGGATTGCTCGACGGCTCGAAGGGTTGGGCGAACGAGGGTCGGGTCGTCGCCACGTGGAACGGTGGTGGCTTCGACGCCGCGGCGATCGAGCAGCGGCGGGCCACGATCGCGGCGCGGGGCCGAACCCAGATATGACTCGAGGGGCGCCGGAATCCCGACGCCCCTCGTTGAAGAACCCGGGCGCAGCCCGGTTCGGTTCGGTTCGCCTCAGGCGGGGCGGACGTCCTGGGCCTGGTCACCCTTGGGACCTGCCACGACCTCGAACTCGACGGCCTGGCCTTCTTCGAGGCTGCGGTAGCCGTTCATCTGGATTGCCGAGTGGTGAACGAACACGTCAGAGCCTTCGTTACGGGCGATGAACCCGTAGCCCTTTTCGTTGTTGAACCACTTGACGGTGCCGGTCGCCATGGGTGCGACCCCTTTCTTGTCGGCCGGGTCGCCCGTTGTCCTGCGCCCTGCACTGCAATTGAAGGAATCCACACTAGTCGGTGCGCACGATGCCGCCGAATCGTCGACGGCGCCCCGGCCGTTGTCGTGCCGGTCGCGGTGGCGGTCGCGGTGCCCGTGCCGGTCGGGATGGTGGGAACCTTGGAGGTGGCCGCCGGGCGGAGGTCGGACCGTGGCCGGCCCACGCTCACGCGTTGAGGTCGATGAGCTCCGAGCCCTCGTAGCGCTGTTCGGCGTCGCCGGTGAGCAACGTCCCGAGCAACCAGGCGATCGCGCAGCAACCCATGATCACCGCAACCGGGAACAGCACGATGAGGATGACGGCCATGACGATTCCACCGGGCATGACGGCCAGTATCGCGCGCCTCGGCCCGCGGCGCCGAACTGTGGCGAGTGTGCGCAACCGGCGTCAATGAGCGCGCGGAGCGTACGCCCAGGCTTCGATCTCGACGAGGGCCCCGAGCGGGAGTTCGTTGACCCCACACGCGGTGCGCGCCGGGCGTGAATCGCCGAACACCTCGACGTAGGTGGCGTTCATCGAGGCGTAGTCGCTCAAGTGCCGGAGGAACACGGTCGTCTTGACGACATCGGCGAGGGTCGCACCCTCTCCTTCGAGCAGCCCGGCGAGGTTGGCGACCGCCTGGCGCAACTCGGCATGCAACCCCCCGGTGACGATGCTGCCGTCCACGGCACCGATCTGGCCGGAGCTGATCAGCCAGTCTCCGGCTCGGACGAGTGGGGTGTACGGGCCGATCGGTTTGGCTGGCATGGTCCGAGTCCTGTCGATTGTCGTGGCGTGAAGTCGGCGCGCCGGCTGAGGCGCGCCTCGCCGACCCTAGTTCGGTCGTGCCGACGAAGCCGTCGATGTTCTTGGTGTACAGCGCAGCTCCATGTGCACGGACGGTCGCTGCGATGAGCAGATCGAGGCCTCGGGAAGTCGAGCCCTCCGCCGGTAGCGTGCAGGGCGTGACCGACCATCCCAAATCTTCGCCGCTCCCTCAGCATGTGACCCGTCGAGCAGTGTTGCTCGGCGGTGCGTCCGTGATCGCGTTGGCGGCCTGCTCGTCGAAGTCGTCGGGAAAGTCCGCCTCGGATTCCTCCGCGAAGCCGACCGCGTCGCTGCTCGCGCTGTTTCCCCTGAACGACTACATCACCGCCGGGGTCCCCCAACGCATCGCGTTCGGTGTCGCCAACCCGAGCGGCGGCATGGCCAAGTCCGGCCCGAACCCGCTCACCTTCACGATCACCGGCCCCGACAAGACCTCCACCACGCAGGCCGTGGCGATGCACGGCAAGGAACTCACCTACGCCTACTACCCGATCACCTTCACCCCGGCGAAGGCCGGGAACTACACGGTTGCGGCAACCGTGGACGGCGACCGGGTCACCTCGACATTCACGGTCGGTGCAAAAGGGTCATCGAACGTCCCCGGCCCGACCGACAAGATGCCGGCGCTCGCCAGCCCGACCGCGGCCGCCACACTCGGGATCGACCCGATCTGCACCCAGGACCCGCCTTGCCCGCTGCACACCGTGAGCCTGAAGGACGCACTCGGCAAGAACACCCCGATCGCGTTTCTCGTCGCGACCCCGAAGTTCTGCCAGACCGGCATCTGCGGGCCGGTCCTGCAGGTCCTGGAGACGACCGCGAAGGACTACGCCGGCAAGGTCACCTTCATCCACCAGGAGGTGTACCAGTCCGCGAAGGCCGCGGCCGAAGACGGGGCGAACGCACCGCTGGCGACCACGGTCAAAGAACTGAACCTGCAGTCCGAACCGGTGCTGTGGATCATCGGCCGCGACGGCACGATCCAGCATCGACTCGATGCTGCATACGACTCGGTGGAGTTGCGCAAAGCCCTCGACGGGGTCCTCGCCTGACCACTCGGGCTCGAAGCGCCGAACCGTGCGCTCGCCGCCCGAGGTGACAACGGCCCCGGACGGTCCCGACGACCGATCAGGTCAACTGAAGGAGTTGCCGCAACCGCAGGTGCTCGTCGCGTTCGGGTTGTCGATCGCGAACCCGGCGCCGTCCAGACCGTCGGAGTAGTCCAGCGTCGCGCCCTCCAGCATCGCCAGGCTGCCCGGGTCGACGACGACGCGCACGTCACCGAACGTCGCGGTGACGTCGTCGCTCGCGACGTCGGCGTCGAAGTACATCTCGTAGCTGTAACCCGAACAGCCGCCCGGTTTGACGGCGACCCGCAGCGCGAGGTCGACCTCGCCTTCGGCATCGATCAGCTCACGGACCTTGGTGCTTGCATTGTCTGTCAGGGTGATCACGGTTGCAGCGTCCTTCCTCGACGATCCGGCGCATCCGGGCCGACCACCAACCATACCGGCTCCACCGCACCCACCGCCATGCATCGTGACATCTTCCCGCGGCCGACCGGCCGAGACGGTCGGCCGGTACGATTCGGCGCATGAAGCAACATCCGATCCCCTCCGCGGACGACATCCGGGCCTCGCTGGGCGCGGTCATCGACCCCGAGCTGGGATCGAACATCATCGAACTGGGGATGGTCCGCGACGTCACCGTCGACACCGACGGCAACGTGGAGATCGCAATCGTGCTCACCACCGCGCGGTGCCCACTGCGTGGCCAGATCAAAAAGGACATCAACCACCGGATCGACTCGCTGCCCGGTGTGGCATCGACCCACATCTCGTGGGCGGAGATGACCGCCGAGGAACGCAAAGGGGCGATGGAGCTGGCCCGCTACAACATGTCCCAGCGCACCGAGCAGTCCTCGTTGGCGACCACCACCCAGGTGATCCTCGTGGCATCGGGGAAAGGTGGCGTCGGCAAGTCGTCCGTCACGGTCAACCTCGCCGTCGCCCTGGCGCAACGCGGCTTGAAGGTCGGTGTGCTCGACGCCGACATCTGGGGATTCTCGGTGCCGCGCATGATCGGCGTGTCGGGTCGACTCGAAGCGACCGAGCGTGACGGCAAGAAGATGATGCTCCCCAACGTCCGCACCTTCGCGCCCGGCGAGGTCCGGGTCGTCTCCATGGGATTCCTCGTCGAAGACGAATCTTCCGCGCTGATGTGGCGCGGCCTGATGTTGTCGCGTGGCGTGCAGCATTTCCTGCAGGACGTCGACTGGGGCGATGACCTGGACTACCTGCTCGTCGACATGCCTCCCGGGACGGGCGACGTCCAGATGGCGATTGCCAAGTTGATCCCCCGCTCCGAGGTGATCGTGGTGACCACGCCGGCGATCGCGGCGCAGAAGGTCGCGAGTCGGATGGTGTCGATGGCCCGGAAGAACTACCTGCGGGTCGCCGGTGTCATCGAGAACATGTCGGCGTTCATCTGCGACCACGGGACCAGTTACGAGCTGTTCGGCTCCGGAGGCGGCGACGACCTGGCCGAAGAGGCCGGCGTTCCGCTGCTGGGCAAGATCCCGCTCGCCCCCGAAGTCGTCGCCGGTGGCGACAATGGAACGCCGGCGGTGCTCGGTGACACCGCGACCGCGGCTGCGTTCCGCGACGTCGCAGAGACGATCCACCTGGCGGCGGTTCCGTTGATGGAGATGACGACGTGCACGGCACGAAAGGCCGTCGCGGACCTGATCCGCAAGAAAGCGACCGAAGCCGCTGCAGCACGCGACGCCCAAGCCGGAGCTGCCCCCGCCAGTCGATGATCGCTCCGCGCCGCGGCAGATC
>JAFDWI010000194.1 GCA_018268545.1 Actinomycetota bacterium | reverse complement strand
GTAGTCGGTGATGTACTGCGGCCAGTTGCCTTGGAGGATGTCACCGGCGTAGGTGAGGGTTTCCTGGTTGTGGACGGTCATCATGTTGCTCATGTCGGCGGCGGACCAGTTCGGGTTCGCGCTCCCGAGGAATGCGCCGATCTGCTGTCCGTTCGCGAGGACCTTCGCGAAGTCGGTGTTCAGTGCGGCGGTGTTGCCGGCTTTCGCGTCTTGCAGGACGGGGACGTAACCGTTGATGTGCGCGTGGAGCAGGGTCGACAGTTGGTTTCCGGCGGCTTGTCCGTAGTACTGGGCGACGGCGTTCCCGATGTCGGTCTGGTTCTGCAGCAGGCGGTCGAGCGTCGGGGTCAACGCGGACGGGTTCGTCGCGAACGCCACGATCGTCTCGTAGGTCCACTCCATGTGTTGGCCCCACAGCTGACGCATGGTCGCGTACAACTGGGACTGGGCGCTCTCCTGTGCAGGCGAAGCGGCCATCGCTGCGACGCGTGCGGTTCGAGGCACGCCCGCGGACGCCGCCGGCGCGACGAGCGCTGCCAGGAGCGTGCCGGTGATTGCGAGCGTGGTGACGGCCACGCCCAGTCGCGAACGAAAGCCCGTTCGCTTCGTGAATGCAGTGTCGGACATCGAAACCTCCTCGGGTTTCCCATTGACGTGATGTGAGTGGGGTGTCCCGGGGGGGAACGACCTCGGATGGTTGGTGTCACGCGGGGTGAGCGGTCTTACCGAATTTCTCGGACCGCCCGCCCGAAACGTCTCGGAGCGACCGCAGCATCGACAACGGCGCGTTCGATGGGCGGCACCGACAACGCGGCGCTCGGATCGCGGCACCGACATCTGGGTGGGGCGTACGGGTCAGCCGTGGAGACGGGTGTTCCGGGCCGGAGCCGAGCGCAGGTCGGCGGCCGTCAGCGCAACAAGGCTTGCTTCGTCGTCGCGGCAGACATCACAGGCACGCAGGTGGATCCGCAGTGCCTCCGAATACGCGGTGCCTCGCGTCAGCGCCGCCTCGACCGCGTCGTCCAGTTCGGCGAAGCACTGGTCACAGTCCATGAACGGATCCGTGGGTTCGAGGAATCGACCGATGCACGCGTCGAAGCACGTCACGCCGTCACCGTCTGATGCGGGGTGCTGCTTCGCGGTCATCGTGGGTCTTCCTTGCGTCGTTCACGGACATCGTCGGGGTCGTCGGGCACGCCGGGTGCGCTCGTCTGCGACCACGTCGGTGTTCGTCTCGATGTCTATTGGTGTCACGCCGGGCCCCCGGTCTTACCGACGGTGTTCGTCGAGGGTCGGACGATGAACACCGCGAGGCCTTGGGGGGCGTGACCGGGTCGCATGGTTTCGGGTCTGGCGCCGATTCGATGACATAGGATTCACGTGATGCCGGCGACGACCCGCCACCGCCCGTGTGATCATCCCAAGGTGCCGTTCTGCGTTGTCGGGATCGTGATGATCCGTGGTCGCGAGGCGACTGCAACATGGACGGGTGCACCAACGTCACCCGTCGGCCACCCGACGTGACGATGACCGGGGAGCTTGTCGGCGAGGACCGTCCCTCTCGGCCGCTGCGTCCGGTTGGAGCTCCGATCCCTGATGTCGAGTGGATCGAGCGTCTCACCGCGTCGGGAAGTGTTCGCGTCGAAGCGGTCGCCCAGCTCCACGACCTGATGCTCCGGGCAACTCGCTTCCAGGTTTCCAAGATGCCCGAAGCGTCGATGCTGGGCGCTGCCCGACGAGACGAGATCGCGCATTCGGCTGCCGATGAGGCGACCGTCTCGGCGCTCGCTCGGTTGGATTCTTTCGAAGGTCGGAGTCGGTTCACCACATGGGCGTACAAGTTCGGGATCCTCAGGGCCGGGGTCGAGGTGCGCCGCTACGCCTGGCGGGGGCGCGACATCGAACTCCACGACGTGCCGGAACCGGCGACATCGTCGGGATCGTCACCCGAGTCCCAGGTCGAAGGGAATGACCTTGCCGCTGCGGTTCGGCGCGGGCTCGGCCAAGCCCTCACCGAACATCAACGCCACGTCGCGGTCGCCTTGTTGATCGACGAGATCCCGATCGACATCCTCGCCGAACGGATGGGGACGACCCGGAACGCGCTCTACAAGACCTTGCACGACGCGCGGAAGCGTCTGCGGAGCTATCTTGAAAGCGAAGGCTTTCCCGTCGACACCCTTCCGAAATCAGCAATCCGATGAACGCACGCTCGACCCTCGATGCCGGCACGGTCGAAAAGTTCCTCACGGTCAGCGACCCGTGGCTGTCGTGTGAAGGCTGTTTCGAACACATCGACGTCGCGGTCGAATCGTTGTTGGCGACCGGTTCGACAATCGACGAACCGCTCCGAGTTCACCTCGTGAGTTGTGCGGTGTGTCACGAAGAGGCCCAGCGTCTGGCCGAACTCGTCGGTATCGACCTCGGCCTCGGCGAATCCGAGTCGCGTCGGCGACTCGAAGACGCGCTCTGAGATTTTCCGACCTGAGCTGAGGTGCCCGGACGGGGTCCGTTCGCGTACGCCGACGACGAACCCGAACCGATCTTCGCAGCGCGCCGGTAAGAACGTCTCGGCGGCCCGACACTAACCCTTCGACCTCGCACACCGAATCGATGATCGATCCGGCCGTGCGCCACCGATACCCGAAGGGACAACACAATGTCGAACAAGAAGAGCTTTCGCACCCGCGTCGCCGGCGTTGCCGCCGCATCCATGATCGTCCTCGGGGCAGGGACCCTGTCCGCCTGTTCCTCGACGGGGAACGCTGCGTCGGTCACCTCGAAACCGGCGAGCGCATCCGCCACGGCGATGTCGGGCCACGCGACCACCGTGAGCGCGAAACAGGTTGCGTTGTATTCCGCGATGCGCACCCTGTGGGACCAGCACATGCAGTGGACCTACGACACGGTCGTCGCATTCGCATCGAACTCACCGGGAACCCAGGACACGATCAACCGGATCCTCCAGAACCAGGTCGACATCGGCAAGGCGATCGAGCCCTACTACGGCGCGGCTGCGTCGAAGCAGCTCACCGACCTGCTGACCACCCACATCAAAGAAGCCGTCCCGGTGCTCCAGGCAGCCAAGAGCGGCGACAAGGCGGCGCTCACCAAGGCCGTCGATGCGTGGTACGCGAACGCCGCGGACATCGGCAAGTTCCTCGCCGCGGCGAACCCCGCATGGGCCCACGAGGACATGCCCGGGATGATGAAAGAACACATCGACCAGACGATCACCTATGCCACCGACGTGCTCACCGGCAACTACGCGAAGGCCATCACCGACTACGACGCGGCACAGAACCACATGGATCAGATGGCCGACATGCTGAGCGCGGGCATCGTCGCACAGTTCCCCGGAAAGTTCTGACGACCACCCAATTGCAACCCCCCACCTGATCGGAGCAATGCCATGACCATCGCCGCCACCCCCGTACCCGTCGAAGCGATCCATCGGGTCGCTGTACCGATCCGATGGATCGCGATCTCCGCGGTCTTCGTCAATCTGGGAATCCATCTGGCGATGGCACCCGATCATCTCGCCGAGAAGTTCTACATCGGGGTCCTGTTCCTGGTCGGCTCGGTGTTCCTGGCGCTCGTCGCCGTGGGCCTGAGTACCGACCGGGACCGACCCCGGACGTTGGCGTGGCTCGTCGGGGGAGTGGTGTGTGCCGTCGAGATCGCCCTCTTCGTCATCAGTCGTACGACAGGCCTTCCCGAGGGGTACAAGGAAGGCTGGCTCGGCAGCACCGAGAACTACCTCGGTCTCGTCTCGCTGTCGGTCGAAGCGTTGTTCATCGGGTGCGCCGTGGTGTCACTGACCCGGATCGCGAACCAGACCGGTCGGTCCACCTTCGGGTTCCGTGATCGGACTGCGCCACTTCCGTGACCGGTCCGGCCGACGGGATCGAACGGCGGATCCGAGGGCAACCCCGACGAAGTCGAGGGCGGCAGTGTCACCGTCGCCGGGGGCACGAGGCGACCCCAAGGGGCGCGAAGTATGCGAAGAATGTGGCTTGTCGGTTACCTGGCACTGATGTTGGGTTGGCTCGGGGGTCCACGTTTTGGCTGGTTCCGGGTTGAAGACCGCGTCCCGCTCCGGTCCAGCACGGTCCCGTAGACTGGGCCCCAGGACATCCCGCAAGGAGCGACCACCACGGACGATCGAAGATTCACCGTGCCCCTTTACTCGATCGCGCAGGCGGCGAGATTCGTGGGAATGCCCCCTTCGACGCTGTCGGCCTGGGCGAAGGGATGCACGCGGACGTTCCCGGATCGACCCCCCGTGATCCAGGGTCCGGTGATCACTTCGCTTGCCCCGAGGTCCGCGGACCCGGCCAGGATCCCGTTCATCGGTCTTGTCGAGGCGACCGTGGTCCAAGCCTTCCGTGAAACCGGATTGCCGCTCCAGCGCATCCGCAAGGCGCTCTCGATCCTCGGCGAACAAGGTGAGCTGCCTCACGCGCTCGCATCTCGTCGGCTCTACACCGATGGCGCACAGGTCCTCTACGACTACGCGAGTTCGACGGGTGACAAGGCGTTACGCCTGTTGACCGTGGTCGACTCCGGCCAACGAGTCTTCCACGAGGTCATTTCGAAGTACCTCCAGCGGATCGAGTTCGACGACCGCTGGGCGAACGGACTGATCCTGCCGATCACCGAAGCGCCGATCCTGCACGTCCGCCCGGACGTTGCCTCCGGGGATCCGCTGTTCCGCACGGGCGGCGCACCGCTTTCCGCGGTGGTGTCACGATGCAAGGCGGGGGAGCCGCTGGAAGCTGTGGCGGATGATTACGGGGTGCCGGTGTCCGACATCGGCGACGCATTGGGTGCACTTGGCGCGCTCGCGGCCTGAAAACGCCCGGCCGACGTTCTTCCGAGGTTGTCCCGGGTTCTGTTGAAGTGGGGTGGTGATCCCTCCCTGGGCCGTGCCGGTTTGGCATGGTTCGGGGGTCCACCAAAGACACCCGACTAGAGAGGGATCACCGTGAAGAAGAAGGTAC
>JAFDWI010000193.1 GCA_018268545.1 Actinomycetota bacterium | reverse complement strand
GATGACGCCGGAGACCCGGGGCGTGATCGATGCTGCCGCCCTCGACGCGCTGGCCGATCATGCCTGGCGCGTGACCGCCGCGCGCGGTCCGCACATCGTCACCGACGACCTTGTCGATGCACTTCGGGCCGGACGGATCGGCGGCGCCGCGCTGGATGTGACCGACCCCGAACCACTCCCCGATCAACACCCGCTGTGGTCGCTCCCCAATGCGATAATCACCCCGCACGTCGGCAACACCCCGGCGATGGCCGTGCCCCTGTTGGGTGCCCGCGTGACCGAGAACGTCCGACGCTTCGCTGCCGGTGACCCGTTGATCGGACTCGTCGACCCCGACCTGGGCTACTGAACGCCGGGCGTCTCACCTTCAGAGTGATCGCGGTTGCGCTCACGAGCCGCGAGCACGACGGCGATGCCACCCAATGCCGCAAGTCCCCCGGCGGTTGCGAACTTGTCGATCGCCGAGCCGGTCGTCGGCAGCACGCCGGTGGCGATGCCGTCCCCGTTCTCGGTCCCGAACCGCGGTCCGGCTGTCGTGGTCGTCACGCCGGCAGCAAGCGCGGCAAGCGTCGTCGACGACGGGATCGACGACCCGGCGACCGTGGTCGATGTCGAACTCGTCGACGTCGTCGTGGTCGTGGTCGTGGGCCGCTCCAACGGAAGTGGCGGTGAGACGACCGACGAACACGTACTTCCCGTCGACGGGAGGCCCGCCTTGGCCAACACCGGAGGCTCACGGAACGCTGCCGTCGCGAAGTCCAGACAGTCGAGCAGATCATCCGCGTTGGCGTCGCGGTAGGTCATCGCTTCCAGATTCCACTTGGTCTCGATGAACTTGAGGACCGAGGTGTGGTCGTGCACGACGTGCGACACGTAGTTCGCCCGCGAGAACGGCGAGATCACGAACCCGGGGACCCGCATCCCGTAGCGGTCGAACCCGCCGGGTTGATCCGGAGGAACCGTGATGCGTGGCGCTATCGCATCCGGTGCCGGCGCCGCGGGCGGCGGCACGTGGTCGTAGTAGCCACCGTGCTCGTCGTACATGAAGAACAGCGCGGTCGACGACCAGTTCGGGCTCTCCATGATCGCGTTGACGATCGTGGACGAGTACGCCTCGCCCAGCTGGATGTCGTCAGGGCGTTCCTCGGACCACTTCGTGGTGCCCGGCGAGACGATGCTCACCTGGGGAAGCGTGCCCGCCACGCAGTCCTGCAGGAAGTCGTCGAAGGTGAACACGTGGGTCTTGTTCGCGTTGTAGAAGTTCGGGAACAACAAGATGTCGGGAAGGTCCACCGCGTAGTCCTTCCAGGTGATCTCGGCGTCGTTCAGCCGGTCCCAGATCACGCCGTTCGGGGCGTCAGGGGTTGCGAGCACCTCGTTGATGTTCGTCGACACGATGCCCATCGACGTGGCGGCCTGGAGGTAGCGGCGGTTCGGGAACGTCTGGCCGAGCACCGAACAGAACCAGCGGTCACAGATCGGGAAGGTCTGCGCGAGCGAGTTGTAGAACGGCAGATCCTCGGGCATCCAGTACGTCATCGCCCCCAGAGCGCCGCCGCCGGCACGAATGAAGCCGTCCATCGCGCCGTTGTCGTAGGAGATATGGCTGGCGTTCCAGGATTGGCTCGTCGACGGCGAATCGTCGCAGAACAACGTCGCTCGCTTCACCGTGTAGGGGTTGTTGTTCGAGTCCGGGTTCGAGTTGGTCGGCAGACCGCCGGGGCCGAGCGTGAACCCGTCGCCACGCCCGGACATGCCGAAGTAATGGTCGAACGACCGGTTCTCCTGCATGTAGATCACGATGTGTTCGACCTGGGGGATCATGTCCGCCCCGATCGGCTTGGATGGATCCGGGCGCGACCCGGGCCCCAGCGCCGTGGCCATCCGACGTTCGGCCTGGGCGGTCCAGGCGGGTCCCATTCGAGCGGCCGTGGCAGCGAATGCCGCTGATGCGCCGAGACCCTTCAGGACGCGACGACGTGAAATTCCGTTGTTCCCCATGGGCGGCGATCCTACCGCCACCGACTCAGGTGTCGGGGGCGGAACGACCGAAACGATCGATGGCCCGGAGCACCCGGTTGCCGTCGATCACCTTCGAGAACGACACCCTTTCGCTCACGATGTTCAAGGCGACGAGTGCGGCGAGCACGACGACCTGGGTCACCCAACCCGTCGTGGCGACGACGCCCCAACCGAGCACCGCGCCGAGCACGTTGGAGCCGGCATCACCCAGCATCAACTGCTCACGCGCGTCGAAGACCATCAGTCCGATCGCCGCACCCAGGACGATCGCGACCCCTCCCAGACTCGGGCGGGCGGCCGCGTCACACGTCGCGAACAACACGACGCCCCACAGCAGCGCGCCTTTGATGCAGCGTGCCGGGGCGCGGTCGAACAAGTTCGCGGTGTTCGCCGCCAATGCGATCACCGCCGCTCCCAACAGCACCCGCCACCAGATGAACCCGTGCGCCGTGGGTGTGACCATCACCGCGAGGAACCCGCCACCCAGCAGCTTGACGCCGCCGGTCGTGAGGCGACCCCTGACGAGCGCACCCACATGGCCCCGGAATCCGCGGTCGTCGCCGAACATGCCGAGGTC
>JAFDWI010000192.1 GCA_018268545.1 Actinomycetota bacterium | reverse complement strand
GTCACCTGTGGTGGGCGTCTGCCGCGTGTCGGTACAGCTCGACGAGCCCGGCGATGCTCCGCTCCCACGGCAGGGTGGCAACCCGGTCCAGACCGCGGCGGATGCGCGCTTGACGGTCGGTGTCGTGTTCGTCGAGGACCACGGCGATCGCGTCGGCCAGGGCTCGGACCCCGGCTGGTCGATCCTCCGCGAGGAGTCGGGCCGAGACGACCTCGGCTGCGTCGCCGACCACCTCGGGGAGCGAGCCCGCGTCGGTCGTCACCACCGGTGTCGAACGTGCCATCGCCTCGAGCGGCGGTAGTCCGAACCCCTCGTATCGGGACGGGTAGACGAGTGCCCGCGCGGCGCCCAGGAGTGCGGTTCGTTCGGCGTTGCCGACCCAGCCGACGCGATCGATCCGGTCCCGGTGCGCTGCTCGGCCCACCGCTTGCGCGAACTCGTCGGTGCCCCAGCCGTCCGGGCCGGCGATGACCAGACGGAGCCGACGTCGCTTCGACGCCAGGTCGTCGAATGCCTCGACGAGGGCCGGCAGGTCCTTGCGAGGTTCGATGGTCCCCAGGGCGACGAGGAACGGGTCCGATCCGTTCACGAGACGGGCGACGACGTCACCGACGGGTTCGGGTCGATCGTCGGTCGGGTCGAGTCGTACTCCGGCGGGAACCACCACCACCCGCGTGGGGTCGACGGCGAAATGGGCGCGGATCTCCTCGGCGACGAAGGTCGAGCAGGTGTGGATCCATGCGCCCCGTGAGATGGCCCGTTCGATGAGCCTCGGGTACTGCAACGTGTCCGGGGTGCACAGCTCGGGAAATCGAACCGGCGTCAGGTCGAAGACGCTCACGACGGCCGCCGCGTGGCGCGTCGGCGGCACGACGTAGTTCGGTCCATGGACGACGTCGACACGCCCGGTCCACCATTCGATCGTCGGGTGATCCGTTCGCATCCAGACTTCACGCAGCGGCCGGGCAGCGGCCGGGCGGGAAGCGATACGGGTGCCCGGCGGAGCGACGGTTCCGACACGGTCACGGCCGCGCCACGTGAGCGCGTACACCGCCAGATCGATGTCGTCGGCGGCTGCAAGCCCGGCGAGGATTTCGCCCGTGAACGTCCCCACGCCGGTGGTGTTGCCCAGGCATGCGGTGACGTCGAGCGCAACGGAAATCGGGGCGGCGACCACGGCCTTTCCGAGCGTAATCGGCGGTCGCGACCGGAACGATCATGGGCGGCACCCTTGTGTCGATGTCCGAGGTGTGCTGAAATGACACGGATGTCGTTCGACACCGTACGGCGCAGGGGCGCGCTGTTGTTCGGGATGCTGGCCGTCGGCACAGCCGCCGTGGCCGGTTGTGGGGCGAAACACGCGTCCGTGACCGGATCGTCGGGGTCGAGGGTCTCCACGTCGAGTGCCGTGAGAGCAGGCTCGGCCACGTCGACCACCGGCGGCACCTCGGCGGTGCCGGGCGCGTCGTCCACGACCGTCGCCCAAGCCTCCACGACGTCCGGCGCGCCATCGACGAGCGCATCGACCCCACCGCTGCAACCGACCGGACTGTTCCTGAACGCACACCAGCTCTCGCTTTCGGGAACCGGCACGGTCCCCTCGACCGGGCATTCCGAATGTCGGACGTCGCCGGGTGCGACCTGTACCGTCCGCTTCGACGGCACGGGGTCGACGGTCTCGTTGCCGGCACGTACGGTCGATGCGTCGGGGGACGTGTCGTGGGACTGGAGTCCGACGGGCCTGGGGTTGGCCGTCGGTCACTACGGCGTCACGGTGGTCGCCGAGCGCGGGGGCCACCAGGTCACTGCAACCGACGCCCAGGGTCTGACGGTGGTGAACTGAGATGGTCCGATCGCTCCGCCGCCCCTCGGGCGCCCACGTCCGACGGTCGACCCGATCACCGGGCCGGTCGAGCGTGTTCCTCGCGCTCGTCGTCATCGCCGTGGCCGCGTTCACGAATTTGCCGGGGCGTGCCGATGCGGCCACGTTCAACGCGAACTACCTGATCTCCGACGCCGTGTTCGACGCGACCGGTTCGATGACCACGGCGCAGATCCAGGCGCTGTTCGACCAGTACCCGAACTCGTGTCTCAGCAGCTACCAGGCCCCGCTTCCCATCGACTACTCGACGTATGGCTCGAACGTTTCAGCGGCAACCGTGATCCAGGCAGCGGCCGCGTTGTACGCGGTGAACCCGCAGGTCCTCGTGGTGACGCTCGAGAAGGAACAGTCCCTGGTGACCGGTGGCGCCGGCTGCGCGCCATGGCGGTACTGGTCCGCGATGGGCTATTCGTGCCCCGATGGTGGGGCCATGTACAGCTATCCGAGTCTCGGGATAACCGGTACATGCGTCTCGTCCCAGCAGAACGCAGGGTTCAGTGCCCAGGTGAACCACGCTGCGTGGCAGTTGCAGTTCAATCGCCAGCGTGCCGTCGGCAACCTGAACTGGCGCGGGAATCAGAACGTCCCGAACTACGGGTTCTACACGCAGGGCTACCGACAGCAGTACGCGGGCGCACCGTCGATCTACTACGACGGTACGGCCACGATCGACAACCAGATCGTCACGATGACAAACGGTCCGACGGCCACGCTGTACACCTACACACCGCACTTGTCGGCGAACCAG
>JAFDWI010000191.1 GCA_018268545.1 Actinomycetota bacterium | reverse complement strand
GCCGACGGGGTCAGCCCCGTCATGTTCGCGATCGAGTCCGACAAGGTGATCCCCGTCAACGGCTGGGTGCCGTTGTTGGTGACCACGAACGTGTAATGCGCAACCCCACCAGCAGCCAACGTCGACGCCACATCATTCGACTTGGTCAACGAAATGCTCGGGGTGCCTTGCGTGTTGTACGTCGACGAGGCTGATGCGGTCACGTTCGGCTGACCCGTCGCGGTGCCCGTCGAATCCGACGGCGTCCCCGAAACACCCGCGTTGTTCACAACCGAACCAGCGTTCACGTCACCCTGGGTGGTCGTGTACGACGCGCCCGTCACGGTCACCGACGCGTTCGGAGCAAGGACCATTGCGGCCAACGCCGAAGCGGACGGGTTCAACCCCGTCATGTTCGCGATCGAGTCGCTCAGCGTCACACCCTTGAGGTAGGTCCCACCGGTGTTCTTGACCACGAACGTGTAATGCGCAACACCGTTCACTCCGAGTGCGCCCACCACGTCATTGGACTTCGTCAACGAAATCGACGGCGGCGTCGAGGGTGCGTTGGTGAACGTACAGGAGACCGTTGCGACCGCATTGCCGACCCCGTTGTCGGGGATGGTGACCGAACCACTCGTTCCGGTTCCGGTCCCGATCGATGTGGCCGGCGTGGTACTCGTATCGACACACGACCATGACGATCCATATGCACCGAGGACAGATGCCGAACCGGCAGCCATCGCCTCGGAGAACGTATAGGTCTTACCCGCCGAAGTGAACACCGGACCGGCGACCTGGGGCTGTTCGCCCGTCGCACTTCCGGCAGTGGTCGCACTCGCGACCGTGGCGTTCGTCGAATCTTTCAAGGTGAGCGCGAACTGGTCGCTCGGGTCGACACGTTGCGTCACGTTCTTCTTGACCGAGATCGTCGACGGCGAAGAGCAACTACCGAGATCGGAGCTGTTGATACCGGCCATCGTGTAGTTCGCGACGATGGTGCCGGTCGACGGGTCGAAGCGTTGGAGAGCAGTGGACGTCCCGAGGATCAACGTGCCGTTCTGGTCGAATGCGATGCCGTTGACGGCAGCCCCAACGGCCAAGACCGAGCCGACGGCTGTAGCGGCGATCTGACCGCCGCTGGCTCCTCGGACTGCCGCAGCGGTCGCGACGTACACCTGGGCCTGGGTGCCACTACTGCTGACCAGGTAGAAGTTGCCCTGGTTGTCGAAGGCGAAGTCACCGTTGGTGAACGAAGCCGGATTGGCGGTCGCGATGTAACCGACGAACGTGAACCCGGTCTTTGCCGCATTCAGCTTGTAGATCTGCATGCCTGCGCCGGTCCCGGCGGTCTTGGGGATCCCGACGTAGTAATCGCCGTTGGAAAGGTCGTTCGCTCCCGCCACCCACGACCCGAGGTTCGTCGTACTGGTCGGGGTGAAGCTGAATCCGAGCGAGGTGTAGGTTCCGGTCGAGGCGGTGTAGTAACCGGGGGTGATCGTCGTGTTGTTCGTACCTGAGCGCAGCGACGCCCACGCCTGGGTGCCCTGAGCGGTCACACCCAACAGGTTCCATGCAGAGCCTGCTCCGAAGTTCGTCACCGTGGACGTCACGGCCGCGCCACCGTTGGCGACCCCGTTGAGGTTGACCTGCACGAGGTTGCCACCCGCGTCTTGCGCGTAGATGACCCCGGCGGCACATGAAAGGTTGCCGGCCGCGTCGGCGTGGGGCGCGTGCACGGTGGCGCGCGCGATCAGCGCGGCGGCCAACAACATCACGACCGTGGCGACCGCCCACAGCTTGCGAGCAAAGATCGACTGTGACTTGCGAAGGTGTTTCGACATGAGGTCTTCCGTCAGTTCCCTGGCTGCGTTGGATCCGGTCGTCCGCGCGCGAACGCGACACGTGACGGACAACATAGTCCACAACTGACCGTCCGCAAAGGAGATTCAATCGACTTGCGACGTTCGAGGAGCCGAAGATTCGTGGTTCGAGTGCGGGTGGATCTGATGTGCGACGTGCACGATCCGCTCCGGCGGAGCAATCGCAGCGCCGCACACGAACGAACCGAAATATCGCAATGACAGCAAGGTTCGATGCCGCGTTCAGCTCTATGAGCCGAACGACCTATCCACAAATCACCTGCTGGATGCGACGCCGATCAGACCACGACGACCGGGACGGTCGCATGTCGCGCCACCTGGGCGCTCACCGACCCGAGCAGCACCCGGAGCAACGCGCCGTGGCCGCGTTTGCCGACCACGATCATCGCTGCGTCGTCATGGGCAAGGAGCGCACGCGCCGCACTCTCGCACGGCGTCTCGGTCGTCACCTCGAGACCCGCCAGGCTCGGGCTGCCGGCGAGTTCGCCGACCTCCTCGCGTGCCCCGCCCTCCAGCGCATCGAGAATCTGGGGCACCGACATCTCCGGGTACAGCGGGGCCTGCCAGGCGAGCACCAACCGCACCGCGGCGTCGGTCGCACGCGCCTCGTCGGCTGCCCAGTCGACGGCACGGATCGAACTCGCCGACCCGTCGACCCCGACGACGATCTCACCGTTCGAGGCCGTCACCGGGCCGTGGATCACCGCGACCGGGCAGCGGGCGAGTTGCAGCACGCGGGTGCTCACCGAGCCGAGCAACAACCCTTCGAACCCACCCGTGCCACGGGCACCGACGACGAGCATGCCGTCGTCACCGGCTTCCTCGACCAACACCTCCGCCGGCACTCCCTCGATCGTGCGGAGTTCGACGAGATCCGCCAGGCCCGCCGTGGCGACCGCATCGGTGAGCAGGCTCCTCGCAGCGTCGGCGTCGAAGTCACCCCGCAACGATTCGCCCTTGCGGTGGAAGCCCTGCGCGAACAGATGCCAGGCCATGACCGCCACGACCTCGTCACCGCGCCCCGATGCGCGTGCGACCGCCCAGCCAAGCGCTTCGAGCGAATACGGCGAACCGTCGAGTCCCACGATGATCCGGCCCATGACACGACCTCCTGTCCAGGGACCGCGCATCGGCCCCGCCGGGCTTCACCGTAGGGGACGCCGGCGCCGGCCGCGTGGCGCGACCCGTCGCTCGACGCGGGCGCCGGTGGCAGACTGGGATCGGCGAACCCGGAGGCATGCACATGACCGACACCACCGACATGACCGACACCACCGACACCACGATGCGGCGTCGGATCGTCGTGGGCACCGACGGATCCTCCGGCGCCGAGGCGGCGATCCGGTGGGCCGCCGACGAAGCGATCACGCGCCACGCCGACCTCGAGGTCGTCGTCGCCTGGGACTTCGTCGCGAAATGGGCCGTCGGCTACAACCCCGAATGGCCCGAAGACGCCGAACATCTTGCGAGCGACGCCGTCACGCTCGGGGAACGTTCGGTCGCCACGGCACTCGAAGGCCGAACCCGACCGGACCGCTTGACCGTCCATGCGATCCAGGGGCCGGCCGCGCTCGTGCTCACGACCCACGCCCGAGGAGCGGACCTCCTCGTCGTCGGATCACGTGGGCGCGGCGGGTTCGCCACGCTCCTGCTCGGATCGGTGGGCAACGCGTGCGTACACCACGCGACCTGCCCCACCGTCGTCATCCCACCGGTGATGCCGGTCGGGTGACCTGACCTCGCAACGCATCCGCGACGGGGAGATCCTCGGGGTGGGCCGGTGTCGGGATGACCGGCAGCACCAGCGACGACGCGTGCACGCCACCGACGCCGATCTCGTGGACCGCACCGGGTACCGTCGGGTTCTCGAACCGCCAGAACGGATGGTCCCGGCCCGGTGTCGACACGGCCACCCGGAGCGTGACGCCCCGACGGAACACCCGGGCGACCGGCAGCAACGGAACCCTCGTCCGGATCCACTCACCCGGCACCAGCGGGGTCCGGTCGTGAAGCGCAAAGGTGTAGTCGACGTGCAGGTCGTCCCCGGGTCGTTCCTCGACACGGTGGACGGGTCGGTGGTAACCGGTCTGCAACCGGACCTCGACACCGTCGGGCCGGACGACCGACAACGTCACCTGCACCGCGGTGTCGGCCGTGCCCGGGCGCAACCACAGGTCCAGATGCGCCTGACCGGCGATCGTGAACGTGTCGGCGACCCGCAGTTCCCAGATCGCCTGGCAACCCTCGGGAAACCGTGTCCACTCATACTCGACGGTCGGAGCGATGAACGCGTCGAAATCGTCGGTCGCCGCGTAGCTCTCGGCGCCGGCGAGCGGATCATCGGCGTACGGCACGGTCGATTCGGCGGTCGGCGGTTCGCTCGACAATTCATGGTGCGCTCCCAACCACAGCCGGCGTGCCTCGGTTCCCGGTACCGGCCACGCATCGGCCGTGGTCGAGAACCGTTCACCGGGGGCGCCCGGCACCGCCCCGGCCGCCCCGCTCTCGAACAGCAGCCGCACCGGCGGTTCGGCCCGGTACGCGGCCAGGGCCGCGTCGAGATCGTCGCCGAATCGGTCGAATCGGTCCGCCTCGAGCACCGGGGTGTAGCCGAAGTGTTCCGCGAGCAATGCCGGTGCGAGCTCACGGACCATCGGGTGGAGCCTCGGCACACGACGCGCCACGTGGAACTAGCGGAAGTCGAACCACCGGTTGATCAACATCGGTGAGTAGCCGTCGGGATGATGGCCGTTCACGAACGCGAACACGGTGTGCGGTGACGACGTGAACCGATCGAGCATCAGCGCGGCGCGGCTGCCGGTCTGCTCGTCCTGCCACGAACCGGTCAGGTACACCGGCACGTCGATGTTCCCGACGAGCTCCGCGGCCCGACGGTCCGCCATCGCGGGCCGGTAGGTGTCCATCGCGTGACCGAACCGGACAAAGTCGAGATCGATCGTGCGGACCTCCTGGTTGGCCCGGGCTGTCTCGTCCCCGTCGTCGATGCGGCGTTGATCCCATGCCTGGCCGCCCTGTTTGGACTCGGCGTCACGCATCTCGATCCAGACCCGGGTGAATCCGGAGTTGTAGATGCCCCCCGGCCACTGCTGCCGCCACAGGTCGTCGAGCACCGACAGCGGCGTGATCGCCGCGAGGCTCGGTGGCCGCGTCGCGGCGACGAACAACTGGGTGTTGCCCGGGTAGCTCAGACCGACCATCCCCGGGCGATGGTGCAGCACCCAGTCCTGGCGGGCAACGATCTCGATGACGTCGTGCCCATCGGCGGATTGCGCGGCGGAGAACACGTCGTACACGCCGCCGGAGCATCCGCTACCCCGCAGGTTCACGCCGACCACGGCAAAGCCGAGCAGGTTCGCGATCAGCGACCCGGGTTGGGGCGCGTCCGGGTTCGACGGGCCGTACCCCGAGTACTCGACGACCGTCGGCCACGGCGCCGGGCCATAGAGGTTCTCGTCCGGGGTGAGCACGTTCACCGACAGTTTCACCCCGTCGCGCATGGTCACGTAGCCGAAACCCGGCTCCAAGGGTTGTTCGTAGAAGCTCGCCTCGGGGACGTCGTCGACGCCCAGCACACCGAAGGGACCATGGCGATCGCCGGTGGTCTCGTCGACGACGAAGTGATCCCCGGGCCGCATCGTGTGGCCTTCGCGCACCACGTCGACGAGATCGTCGAGATCTTCGATCACCCGGTGATCCGGGGGGAGGTACGCGACGTGCGCATTTCCCGCCGCATCGACAATCTGGGTGACCACGGGCACGCCGTCGGCGTCCTCGATCCGAAGGTGCGTTCCGGGTGTCGCGCCGGTGATCGTGAGGGTTTCCACCCCGGCCGTGATCTGCATGTAGGGAGTTCTCCTGGAGGCGATACCGGCCCGCGTCGGCCGCGGCGGCCAGGAGAGCATACGAGGGCATCTCACCTCGATGTGTCCGATGGTCGCCCTCGCCGACCGTGTGCCGACGGGCACCACCAAACACGATGCCCGAGGCGGATTCGACGCGACGCGGAACATCGCCCGGGGGTCAACCGGTAGGCTCGGCGCGCATGCGATACGACCTTCCCTCGGACCAGATCCCCACCGCCTGGTACAACGCGCTCGCACACCTCGACGAGCCGTTGCAACCGCCGTTGCATCCGGGCACGAACGAGCCTGCCGGGCCCGACGACCTGGCGCCGTTGTTCCCGATGGCGTTGATCGAACAGGAGATGACCGCGGCGCCCTGGGTGGACGTCCCCGGCGAGGTGCTCGACATCCTGCGACTGTGGCGCCCCACGCCGCTGATCCGGGCGACCCGTCTGGAAGCCGAGCTGGAGACCCCGGCACGGATCTACTACAAGGACGAGTCGATCTCGCCCGCCGGGTCGCACAAGCCGAACACCGCGGTGCCCCAGGCCTTCTACAACAAGTCCGAGGGCATCACCCGGATCGCCACGGAGACCGGTGCGGGCCAGTGGGGTTCGTCGATGGCGTTCGCTGCCGCGCAGTACGGCATCGAGTCCAAGGTGTACATGGTGCGGGCCTCGTTCGAGCAGAAGCCGTACCGCCGCATCCTCATGGAGACCTGGGGTTCCGAGTGTGTGCCCTCGCCGGTGGATGACCCGTCCAGTCCAGGTTCGCTGGGCATGGCGATTTCCGACGCCGTGCGTGACGCCGGAGGCCGTGCGGACACGCACTACGCCCTGGGCTCGGTTCTCAACCATGTGCTCCTGCACCAGACGGTGATCGGCCTGGAAGCCAAGGAACAGCTTGCCCTCGCCGGTGAGACCCGCCCCGACGTGGTGCTGTCGTCACACGGTGGCGGTTCGAACCTGGGCGGGATCGCCTTCCCGTTCATGGAGGACGACAAGGTGCGGCTGCTCGCCGTCGAACCGACGTCGTGTCCGTCGCTCACCGCCGGTGAGTTCAAGTACGACTTCGGTGACGAGGCCGGGCTCACCCCGCTGTTGCCCATGTACACCCTGGGATCGCACTTCATGCCGCCCTCGATCCACGCCGGTGGGCTCCGCTACCACGGCTCGAGCCCGATCATCGCCGCGCTGGTCAAGTCCGGCCGGATGGAAGCGACCGCGTACCCGCAGTCCAAGGTGTTCGAGGCAGCGGTGCTCATGGCCCGTACCGAGGGCAAGATCCCGGCTCCGGAGACCGCGCACGCCGTACGTGGCGCGATCGACGAGGCGTTGGCGGCCAAGGAGACGGGTGAGGAGCGGGTCATCCTGTTCAACTACTCCGGTCACGGCTTCCTGGACCTGTCGGCCTACGACGCCTACAACCACGGCCAACTCGTCGACGAAGGCTGACCGAGTGGCTCGGTCAACCCTCGAGTGACGCAGGATCGAGTTCGATGCCGACGATGTCGGCGATACGCGCCAGGTCCATGTCGCGGGCGAGCAGGGTGAGTCCGTTGCGTCGTGCGACCGCCGCGATCATGCAATCGATGAGTCCGCGCGGAGTGACCCCGACACTTCGGCAGCGCCGGTAGATCGTCGCTGCACCGTCGAAGTCGGTCGGTGTCTCGAGGCCGAACGTCACGCAGCGCGCCAGCAGTCGCCGGTGAGCGCGTTCCTGGACATCGCTCCGTGCGCCGCTCGTGATCTCCATGATCACCGGATCGGTGACGGCAAGTTCGCGGCCGTCGGCAACAAGTGGGACCATGCGTCGATCGACCGAGCTGTTCGTGCCACGAAGGAACTCGATCCACGCCGACGTGTCGGCAAGGATCATGGCGCCCCGAGCGGGATTTGATCAGCGGGGACCTCGAAGTTCGGATCGGAACCGTGCATCGCCATCGCCTCTTCGCGGGTCATCGGCTGTCCGGCGAGACGGCGCAGCGCCAGGTCGACCACCTCGGTCTTGGTCCGCAGGCCGTACCGCTCCTTGATCGTCTCGACGTAGTCGTTCTCGATCACGATGTTCGTCCGAGTTGCGGTCATACACGTACTCTACACGTCTCTTCGTACGAAGACGTCTGGGACAGCTGATCGGCTTGTATGGCTGACGCAGGTCGTGCCACCCCCCGGTCATCTGGTGGACACGGTCACGCAATTCGCGGCCGCAACGGGCGCGCTGAACGCGGCCTCCAGATCGTTCTCGGCACCGAAAACCGCGTCGTGCCTCGGGAACGATTCGAGGTTCGATCAGGGCCCGGATCCGTCGCCGCCAACTCCACCGGTTCCTCCGCCACCACCTCCGGTTCCGGGTCCACCAGCCCCGCCCGTGCCACCTGGTCCGCCGTCGCCGCCAGCTCCACCGGTTCCTCCGGTACCGCCGGATCCGGTTCCACCAGCCCCACCCGTGCCACCGGTTCCACCATTGACACCGCCCCCAGACCCGGTCGATGCAGCAGCAGCCACGCTGGGCAACGCAATCACGGCAACGGTCGCGGCTGCGGCCGCGCCACCGAGCGCGAGCGCGCGGCGGCGAGACCAGGTGTCGGAGCTGACGACGCCGAGTTCGATCAGCCCGGCCATTGGTGCTCGAAGGCGATCGGGCACCAGGTCGGCTCCGCCGCGGGCAAGCTCGAACGCATCGGCCTGATCGCCGGCGAGGTGGAGCACGTCATCGTGGCCGGGTCGGAGGATCAGATAGCCATCGTCGAGGGCCTCGACATGGAGGTTTTCGCGGAGCGCGAACGCCATGGGGACATCCCTTCCGCCTGCATCGGTCGTGACCCCGCCACGTCGTTCCCCGACCACGCGCGCCGCCCCGAGTGAATCCGAGAATGCTAGTGCCGTGTCAGGCAACATGTGCCCTCTGCCAGGACGGCCATTGTTGCGCCTCGCGGCGTCCTCGTCGTCCTCGGCGCACTGTGTGTGCGCCTTCGTCCTGCGTCCTTGCAAGCCACGACAATGACTCGCCCTGACATCGCAAACGTTGCCTGACGCGGCACTAGGAGGCTGTTGAATAATTCTTCGATTTCTGCTCGCGTTTTGGGTCGGGATCGAAAAGAATGGGGGGATGCAAGGGACGAGCGATCCGAACGTGGAGTTGTTGGACGCGGGGGCG
>JAFDWI010000190.1 GCA_018268545.1 Actinomycetota bacterium | reverse complement strand
CCGAGTTCCCGGTTCGCGAACCCACCCACAACCCCTGGAACCTCGGCCACACGATCGGGGGGTCCTCGGGTGGCGCGGCGGCGCTCGTCGCAGCCGGTGTCGTGCCGGTCGCCCACGCCGTGGACGGCGGCGGGTCGATCCGGATCCCCGCAGCCTGCGGTGGTCTGGTCGGACTGAAACCCACGTTGGGACGCCTGCGTCGCCACAGCGACGAGCAGATCCTCCCGTTGTCGATCTCGGTGGACGGCGTCGTCACACGCACCGTGCGCGACACGGCTCGCTGGTACGCCGAAATGGAGCGGGTGTTCCGTCCCCGCCACCTCCGGCCGATCGGCGAGGTGACCGGCGGGCCGTCACGTCGTCTGCGGATCGGCATGTTGGGCGAAGTGCCCGGCGTGGTGGCCATCGACGGACCGACGCTGACGACCCTGCACTCGACCGCGGAAGCGCTCGAGGCACTCGGGCATCACGTCGAACCGATCGAAGTTCCGGTGCAACCCGAGGAGTTCCGCGACGACTTCATCTTCTACTACCGGTTCCTGGTGTTCGCGGCGACCCGTACCGCCCGGTTCGGGCAGGGGTCCCACTACGACCGCTCCAAGCTCACGCCGTTCTCGCAGGGAATGGCCGCGTCGTTCGCAAAACGGCCGGGCCACATCGTGGGTGTGGCACGCCGGTTACGTGCCGTTCGGGGGCGGTTCGCCGAAGTTGCCCGACACCACGACCTGGTGCTGAGCCCCACGATCGCGTCCGTCCCACCCGAGTTGGGCTACATGGGAGCCGACGTCGGGATCGACGACATGTTGCCGCGCCTGTCGGCCTGGATGCCCTACACCCCGCTCGCGAACGCCGGAGGAACACCGGCGATCACGTTGCCGATGGGCTTCGATGACGAGTCGGGCATTCCGATCGCAGCCATGCTGTCCGCGGATTTCGGCGAAGAAGCCTTGTTGTTGCAGGCCGCGCTGGAACTGGAGCAGGCGCGACCCTGGGACCTCGATTTCACCGCGTGAGCGTCCCGTCGCCCGCCGGTCGGCTCAGCCCGCGTAGGTGGGTGCGGCGACCACCGGCGTCGCGGGTCGCGCCGCCGAGTTCGTCGGCGACACGATGGTCGTCGATGTCGTCGACGTCGTCGATGGGACACCGGCGATCGTGGTCGTCGTCACGGTCTCACCTCGCCGGATCGGCTGCCACGACGGTCCCCCGAGTGCGTTCTCGGACTCGCTGATCACCGCATGCTGGTTTGATCCATCGGCGTCCATGACCCAGATTCCACCGGTGCGGCCCGACATGAATGCGATCTTCGTGCCATCCGGTGACCACGCTGCGCTCGAGTCGTACCCGGGAGCGTTCGTGATGTCGGTGGCGCCCGTACCGTCGGGTCTGATCGTCCAGATGTCGCGCTCGGTCGAGCTGGGGTCGTCGAGGTGGTCGTAGGCGATCAGGCTGCCGTCAGGTGACCAATCCGGCATTTCTTCGCGTTCGGATGGCGTGTTCGTGATGTTCACCGGCGTCGAGCCGTCCGGGTGGATCTTCCAGATGTCGTCGTCCTGCTCGTATGCGATCCACGCTCCGTCGGGAGACCAGGTCGGCGAACTTTCGTTCGTGAGTGCCGGACTCACCGGCGTCGCGCCCGTTCCGTCCGCGTGCATGATCGTCAGATGCCGGGCGAACGTGACCGGATCGATCGCGATGAACGCGATCTTCGTGCCATCCGGTGACCACGTCGGCTCCGATCCGGGACCGAAGATCGAATGGTCACCCGTTCCGTCGGCGTTCATGACCCGAATCGAGCCGCCGGACTCGGACATTCGGGCATAGACGATCCGGGACCCGTCGGGTGACCAGTCCGGACCGGTGTCGTAGGAGCCCGATGAAGGCGCGGTCAACAGGACGTTGGCCGATCCGTCGGGGGCCACCGACCCGATTCCACTGGGAAGTTCGGGATAACCGGCCATCCCACGTTGGTACGCGATACGACCGTTCTCGCCGGGGAATGCCGCCCCTGCCGAATTACCGAGGCCTGCGATGGCGCCGATGGCGATCGCCCCGCTCGCGACAAATGTGCCGATCTTGGTCCGTCGTCTGTGCATGTCACCGCTCCTGTGTCCGCCGTTCGGTGTGCATCCACCATGCCACAGATCCCGCCAGGGTGCCACCCCGGACGTCGTGCCGCCGGGCGACCCCGGCGAAGCGCGTGCTCACCAGCCGTGCCATCCGGGTCCGACGACCTCAGTTCTTCGCGGCGAGCCCGGGCCAGTAGTGATCGGGCCCGAGGTCGCGTGCACCGAAGAGCCGTTGTCCGACCCGAACCGTGGTCGCGCCGTGTTCGATCGCCAGTTCGAAGTCACCGGACATGCCCATCGACAACTCGGCGAAACGCTCGGGGCCGTGCGCATCCTGGCGGAGGCGCTCTTGCAGGTCGGTCATCGTCGTGAAGCAGCGATTCACGGCTGCCGCATCCGCCGAGAACACCGCGAGCGTCATCAACCCTCGGACGTGCAACGTGTCCATGGACCGGATCGCCTCGGCAAACCCGAACACCTCGGCTGGTTCGAGCCCGTACTTGGAGGCTTCGCCCGACGAGTTCACCTGGATGTACACGTCGAGCGACTCGCCGAGGGTTTGCAGTCGGCGATCCAGCTTCTCGGCAAGTTCGAGGCGGTCGAGCGAGTGCACCTCGGTCGCGGACCCGACGACCTGGTTGACCTTGTTGGTCTGCAGGTGCCCGATCATCGCCCACGCGAACCCGAGCCGATCGAACAACTCGCGTTTCGATCGCGCCTCCTGGGCCTTGTTCTCGCCGACGAGGGTGACGCCGGTGCCGGCCAGCCACGAGATCGGTTCGTCGCCCATCGTCTTGGTCACCGGCAACAGCCGGATGTCCGCCGGGTTTCGGTCGACCCGCGCCGCCGCGGCCGCGATGCGGGCTCGGACCTCGGCGACGTTCGCTTCGAGTTCGGCGCGGCTCCGACACATCGGGAACCGTGCGGAACCTGCCGGGATCGACTCGATGCCCGGATCGGTGGTGCCGGCCGTGGTGCTCGACGGACCGTCGACGGGCTCAGTCATCGGTGTGGTCGGCGCCGCAGCCCGGCGTCGACGATTCGGAACATGAACCCATCGCGTCCCACTCTACGAGCCGACCCGGGATGTGCTCGCCGGACCGCCGATCGGCGGGTTCGATTCGTGATGCCGTGCGGCGGTCAAGCCACGGTGAGCCGGACCGAGACGAGATGCGCGTCGATCGGTACGGTGACCACGCCGTCGGTGACGGTGAGGCGTCGACCGTCGCGTTCGAGCGCGTCGCAACGCACAGCCGAGGTGATCGTCGCCGAGACACCGCCGGCGAGCGCGAGTTCGACCGAACCCGGGGCCGCATCGGGTCCCGCGTCGGTTCTCGAGCCGGTGCCTGTGTCGCGCGCTCCGGCGTCGTGCCAGTTCCGCAGGCGCACGATGACGCCGGCGCCCCGATCGGCGGGTTTCACCGAAGCGATCTCGATGTCGGGGTCGTCGCACACCACCGGCCACTCGGGGGTGTGGCGTCCGGCGAGGAGGTCCGCACGGCGTTGCAGCATCCGGCCGATCCGGTCGGCCGGCTCGCCTCGGGGAACCGCCGGGGCGATCGCGAGGTGGGCGACCTGGATCCCACGCTCCCACCCCCATGCCGGGCCGAGCAGGGGCACGACGCCCCACGCCAGTTCACGCGGAGCGGTGCGTGCCACGACGGTAGCGATCGTGCCGTCGGAATCGGCGCGGACGGCGGTCGGAACGGCGGTGGCGATCGCAAAGCGCAGGTCGGCCGTGGGCACGTCGGCCGAGGTGGGCGCGACCGCTGGCGCAGCGGCCGGTCCGGCCGGACCGGTGGTCAGCCACGAGTGCAGTGGCCAGAACGTCGGTTCATAGCGCCGAGCAAGCGGCCGGGACACGACCGCACCGGGCTGGTGCATCAGTATTTCGCCGATCGTCGCTCGAGCCTCCCACCGGAATCCCACGGTGCGTCGGAGTCGAGGCGAAACTTCGGTCGTGACCTCCACCACCGGTTCCGCGTCGGGGAACGACGCGATGATCCGGACCGGTCGATGTTCCAGCGTCGCATCGATCCGGACCACGACGGCATCGCCGGCGCGTGTCACCGCAACGGAAGCGGGCGACTCTGCCGTCGACGCCGTCGAATGCCATGTCCCTCCGGGGAACTCGAGCCCCATGCGCCACAACCCACCGCTCTCCGCCGTCGATTCGCACGCCAACGTCCGACCTCGGACGAGCTCGTCACCATCGGTTCCGGTCAACGACACGAGGGTGCCGCCGTGAGCCGCGTCGAAGATCGCGGTGAAGTGCGCGGTGGTGACGCTCACGCGGTCCGCGTCGCGTTCGACCGGCGCGGGCCCGTCGGCCGTGGAGATCGGCGTGGTGGCACGCTCGGTCGGTGTGCCACCGAGACGCTCGACGGCCGCGGTCAGCTCGCGGCGAGCCCGGTCGATCCACGGCCACTGTTCGCGTCGAGCGGTCCGATCCGGTGAGGTGCCGGTGATCAGGTCGTGATGGTTTGCCGTGGCGATGATCCATCGTGCATCACGGCATTCGTCGGCCGAGTCGGCGGCGGTGTCACCGGCACCCGTGTCGGGGTCGGTGCCGTGGTCCGGGTCTGTCGACATGCATCGCCGGGCCCGGAGTGCATCGAGCGTGACCAGATCCCGCCCCAGGTCGCGGCAGGCACGTTTGAGTGCCGGGCGGGTCGCGTAGAAGCCGGTCCAGTACGGGTTCGGGTCGGCGTCGATCGTCGGGAGTCGCTCGGCGTGGCATGCGACCAGATCGAAGTAGTCGTCCAGTCCGGCGTTCACGGCCCAGATGCCGGTTCGCTCGTAGCCGTCACCGTTCCAGGCGTCGAGCAGGTCGACCAGCCGCGGTACGGGACGTGAGAAGTCGAACCCGATCGACAGCAGCCGATAGGGGGTGCGTGCGAGGGGTGCGAGCTGCGCCGACCATTTCTCGATCCGGGATCCGACGGCATGGCTCTGTCGTGACGGCCAAGCGAGCGGGAGTCCCATCACCCGGGTGAATCCGGCGTGACCGATCATGTCCCCGTGGCCGTAGCCGAACGCGTGCCAGTGCGTGAGCACCTTCGAACCATCGGGGGAACGCCAGAAGAAGTCTGCCGAACCCTCGTCGGTCAGCCGCGCCGCGGTCGTCCCGGGAACGGGGAAGTGGTCATCGGATTCGAGCTCCGCGCCCGGGAACGACATGCCGTCGATCCGACAGATCGACGCGTACTCGACGCCGGCGGCGCCGAGCAGCGCGGGAACGCCGGGCGAATGCCCGAAGCTGTCGGGGAGGTACAGCGTGCGTGGCTCGGCGGTGATGCCGATCGACCGGAGCCACGACGCGCCCTCGAGCAGGTCTCGCAGCAGCAACTCGTCCTCGGGGAGCAACGTGTCCGGGGTGGTGACGCCGCTTCCGGTGAAGCGCAGCCGACCTTCGTTCGCGAACCGCACGAATGCTTCGGTGCGTTCGGGTCGGAGGCGGAGGTAGGCCGCCGGGTAGAACGCGCACTCCACGCTGTAGATGCGGCGTGGTTCGGCGGCGAGGGCGTCGAGCGCCCGGTCGAGCGTGGGTGCGACCATCAGGCGCAGGTATTCCGTGGAGGTCAACAGCCAATCGGGATCCCAGTGGGTCGACTCGGCCACGACGAGGACCTGACTTGCCTGCTCGGGGATTCCGAGGCTGCTGCGCAGGGTGGCTTCGTCGGGCATCGGGCCATCCTTGCCGGTTCGGCGAGGTCGTGCAGCCCGCCTCGGCCACCGGAGTTCGGTCCGTGCCAGAGCGATAGGATCGCGACGAATGGGGACGACGTGGTCACAGCACCAGGGGCGTGACATGCCCATGCGGCGCTGCCCCGGGACGGCGGGCGCGGTGCGAACTCGACGCGGGAGCATGGTGGTGGACACGATTCGTGGCAACATCGGATACCTTCGAGGTCCGATGGGAGGCTCGCCGGGAACGGCAGGAGGGAGGGTTGCCGGATGATCGACGGAACGTTCGATGGGGTCGCTCCGATCTCGGCTGATTCGGAGATGAATCGGCGGATGGTGGACGGGTCGGTCGATCCGTTCGTCGTGCTCGACGCGAACCTCGTCATCACGTTCGTTTCGCCCACCATCGTGGAGGTGCTGGGGTGGCGACCGGATGAATGTGTCGGCCGGCCGATCAGTGACTTCCTCGACCCGGACAGTCTGACGGTCGCGGCGGACGGATTGCTGGAGCTGTCGGCGACGCTCGACGATCCGCGTTGGGTGCCCGCTCCGTTCCGTGTGAGCCTGCGGACCACCACCGGGACGTGGCGGCCGGTCGACGTCATGACCCGGCGGGTCCACTGGCCCGGCGTCGACGGTTACCTCGCACAGATCCATCCGGCCGGGATCGCGCAGGGTCTCGCGGATGTCGTGCGGGCCATCTTGGACGGCACGTCGGAAGACGACTTGTTGACGATGCTGCCGCCGCTGTTGGGTCACGAGATCCCGGGAGCCGTCGCGACGATCGGCGCCGGTTGGGACGGCTATCGCTTCAATCGGGTGTTCGGCGCCCGGCACCTGTCGTTGGGGGACCCGTCACCCGACGACGTCGACGCGATCGAGACGGTGTTGCGCACATCGGGGGTGACCGACCTCACCGATGTCGTGTCGACGGCGACGATGGCGAGGGGACAGGCTGCGGGGCACGGAGCGCTGTGGGGAGCGCCGATCGTGACCGCGACCGGCGACGCCTCGGACACGGCGATGTTCGTCTGGCACTGGACCGAGGGGCCGCCGGGTCGCATCATGCGGCGCCGCGTCGAGCGGCTCGTCGACCTGGCACGCCTCGTCGAAGGTTGGGGTTCGCAACGTCGTGAGCTGATGTGGCGGGTCGCACACGACGCCTTGACCGGGTTGGTGAACCGCAGCACCTTCACCGCCGCCCTGGCCGAATCCGGTGGCCGGGCGCGGGCGTTGCTGTACTGCGACCTCGACGACTTCAAACCCGTCAACGACGAATTCGGCCATGTCGCCGGCGACCGCGTGCTCGCGGTGGTCGCGGATCGGATGGCGAACGCAGCGTGGGGTCACACGGTGGCACGGTT
>JAFDWI010000018.1 GCA_018268545.1 Actinomycetota bacterium | reverse complement strand
GTTGGTCACCAACAACAGCCCTTCGGAGTCCATGTCGAGCCGCCCGACCGGGTAGACACGTGGCGACGGCGGCACGAGCGACACCACCGTGGGGCGACCACGTTCGTCGGACGCCGTGCTCACCACGCCACGAGGCTTGTTCAACAGGTAGTGGACATGATCCGGAGCGATCGACACGGGAATGCCGTCGAGTTCGATCCGAGCGACGTTCGGATCGACGCGACGCCCCAGATTGGCGATCTCACCGTCGACGGTCACCCGTCCCTGCTCGATGAGTTCCTCGCACCGACGCCGACTCGCGACGCCGACGGCCGCCATGATCTTTTGGAGCCGTTCGCCCTCGGATCGCTCAGGCGTCGTCGACGTCACCGGACGATTCCCCGGCGTCGGGTGTCGGGTCGCCCGGGTCGTCGCGCACCCGCAGTCCCGTCTCGAGCGCCTCGACGATGTCCGCATCGGGGATGAACCCGGCGAGCGACGGGAGGTCATCGGTCGAATCGATGCCGAGTTTCGAGAGAAAGAGTTTCGTGGTCCCGTACAGGACCGCCTGGCCCGGTCCCGGGTCGCGGGCGATCTCGGCGATGTACCCGCGTCGCTCGAGCGTGCGGATCACCCCGTCGACGTTGACGCCGCGGATCGCGGCCACCTGGGCCCGCGAGACCGGCTGTTTGTAGGCGACGATCGCGAGGGTTTCCAAGGCCGCAGCGGAGAGCCGGGCGGAGCGCCCGTGGAGCACGAAACGCTCGACGTACACGGCCTGATCGGGATGGCTCCGGTACTGGTAGCCCCCGGCGACCCGGACCAGCTCGAATCCTCGGTGCTGTTCGGCATATCCGGCGGCAAGGGCAGCGCAGATCTCTTCGATCCGGCCGATCGGGAGCTCCAGGAGCTGCGCGAGCAACTGCGCTTCGACCGGCTCGTCCGCGACCATCACGAGCGCCTCGATGGCGCGCATCGCCTCGTCGGAGTCGCCCGTCAGGGCGTCATCCGTCATAGGCGTCGATCAGCGCGGGCGCAGCGTCCCATCCGGAATGCCACGCAAGCGGGTCACTTCCCCCGTCTTCGCGCCACGCGATCCGGATCTCGCCGAAGATCTCGGCCTGGTCGAGGTCGATCCGGTCCTCCTTGTACAACTCGAGGATGGCGAGGAAGTGCACGACGATCTCGAGGCGGGTCTCCAGCGATGCCGTCAACTCCCGGAAGCTCATCTGGCCGACCCGACGGAGCTTGTCCGCGATCTCGACGACGGTCTCGGCCACGCTCGCCCTGATGGGCGCCACATGGTCGAGGTCGATCCGCGGTTCCGGTCGAGGCGTCAGCGCACGGGCGAGCGCGGCCCGCAGGTGCTCGGGCGTCACGCCGATCATGGGATCGGGTACGAGGTCGAGGAAGCGATCCTCCGGGCCCACGGTACGCGGCACGCAGCGCTCCGCGTCGCGACTGATCCGGGCGAGTTCGGCGGCGGCGTCCTTGAACGTCTTGCATTCGACCAGCCGGGCCAGCAGCAGGTCCCGTTCGGACCAGATCGCCAGCTCCTCGTCGAGAGTGAGCGGCGCGTCGTCCGGGAGCAGACGTCGGGCCTTGAGCTGGACGAGAGTGGCTGCGATCAGCAGGAACTCGGTGGTCAGCTCCAGGTCGGGTTCGTCCAGTGCGTGGACGTACGCGACGAACTCGTCGACGATGCGCACCATCGAGATCTCGTACAGATCGACCTCTTCACGAAGGATGAGGTGGAGGAGCACGTCGAAGGGCCCTTCGAAGACGCGGGTCTGGACGTCGTAGGTCACGGAGGCGATCCTACCAACTCCAAGTTGCACCATTGTGATTTGCGGGTCGGTCCGGGATGCGAGCGTACGATCGAGGCCCATGACGCGCGTTTTCTCCGGCATGCAACCCAGCGGTGATCCCCACCTCGGCAACCTGCTCGGTGCGATCGCGCTGTGGGTGGCCGAGGCGACCCACGCGGAGAGCCTGTTCTGCGTCGTGGACCTGCATTCGATCACCTTTCCCCAGGACCCCCGAGACCTGCGCGCCCGGACGTTGGACCTCACGGCGACGTTTCTCGCGATGGGTCTCGATCCCGAGCGCAGCATCCTGTTCCTGCAGAGCCAGGTCCCCGCGCACCGGGAGCTCGCATGGCTGCTCGAGTGCACCGCCTCCTACGGGGAACTCCAGCGGATGACCCAGTTCAAGGACAAGTCCTCGCGTGGCGAGTTCGTGTCCGCCGGCCTGTTCACCTATCCGACCCTGATGGCCGCCGACATCCTGGCCTACGACGCCGACCAGGTACCCGTGGGCGACGATCAGCGCCAGCACATCGAGCTGACCCGCGACCTCGCCCTGCGGTTCAACGCCCGATACGGCGAGACGTTCGTCGTCCCGACCGGCGTGTACCGCACGAGCGGTGCGCGGATCATGGACCTGCAACATCCGGAACGCAAGATGTCGAAATCGCTCGATTCGCCCCAGGGCACGATCCTGCTGTCCGACGACGATGCTGCGATCGCACGCAAGGTCAAGCGTGCCGTGACCGATGCGGACACCGACGTACGGTACGACCCCGAGGCCAAACCGGGCGTCTCGAACCTGCTTTCGTTGCTCGCCGCATGCACGGACTCGACCCCCGAGTCCGCGGCCGCGGGGTTCGAACGCTACGGCGACCTCAAGGCGGCCGTCGCCGAAGCGGTCGTGGAGTTCGTCCGACCGGTCCGTTCGAGGCGAGCCGAACTCCTCGACGATCCGACCCACCTGCTCACCATCCTCGCCGACGGCGCCGTTCGGGCCGACGCGATCGCCGCTCCGATCGTCCGCCGTGCCGAGGATGCCATGGGATTTCTCCTCCGTCGGGGGATCTGAGCGCGCCCCGGCGCGTTTGCATCTACGATTACATTCATGGCGACTCCGGATTCCGACCTCGACGCGTTGGCGACGTTGCGACAGTTGCGGGCGGATCTGCTTGCGCGCAGCGAAGAACTGTCGGTCACCGCCGATGACCCGTTGGCCTACGACGACAACTTCGCCGATTCGGGGCAGGTCGCCGCGGAGCTCGGCGAGAACCAGGCGGCGATCGCGGCCGCACGCGAGCAACTCGACGAGATCGACGCCGCCCTCGCGCGCATCGAGGCAGGTACGTACGGATCCTGCGAGACGTGCGGCGGGCCGATCGGCACGGCACGGCTCGAGGCTATGCCGGCGGCGCGCTTCTGCATCGAACACGCCTGAGCGGTCGTCCGTGTCCGCTTCCCATCTCGTCAAGCGCTTCTTCGGTTCGCTCCGACCCGGTGGACCCTCCGAGACCGACGACACCTGGATCCACGAACAGCTCACCGAACGCGAAGTCAGACTCTGGGACAAGATGTCCAATCCCGACAAGCGCCATGCGGCCAAGGTCGGACGGCGGGTCGAGGCCGCGCTCGGCGACGACGCTACGGCGCCGATCCTCGCGGCTGCGCTGCTCCACGATGTCGGCAAGTCCGCGTCGGGGCTCCGGACCTACGGGCGTGTCATCGCGACGCTGTCGGCGAAGGTCGCCGGTTACGACATGGCCGTCGCGTGGAGCGAGACCCAGGGCTTCACACGCCGTGTGGGGCTCTATCTCGAACATCCTCGCCTCGGTGGCGACATGCTCGAACTCGCCGGTTCGGATCCCCTCACCGTGGCCTGGGCGAGGGAGCACCACCTGGCCGAAGACGAATGGACCATCGACGTGGACACCGGACGTGTGCTCGAGGCCGCCGACGACGACTGAACGTCGAGGCAGTCAGTACCGGGCGCGCGGATGGGCCGACTCCCATGCCGCGAACAGCCGGTCGGTCGACACCTTGGTGTAGATCTGCGTGGTCGACACCGAGGCATGACCCAGGAGTTCCTGCACGGTCCGGATGTCGGCGCCGTGGTCGAGCAGGTGCGTCGCGCAACTGTGACGCAACACGTGCGGCGTGCAACGGTCACCCAATCCCGCTGTGACGCAGTAGCGCCGCACGATCCCCCATGCGCCCTGGCGGGTCAGACGATGACCGCGCAGGTTCACGAAGACGGCTGCATCGTCGTCACGGCTCGGTCGTCGGGGTCGGAGTGAACCTCGCACATCGGGATCGAGCCAGGCGACGAGGGCGTCCTTCGCCATCCGTCCGATCGGCACGATCCGTTCCTTGGAGCCCTTTCCGATCACCCGCATGGACCGCTCCGCGAGGTCGATGTCCCCCGACGACAGCCCGATCACCTCCGAGATCCGCATCCCCGACCCGTACATGACCTCCAGGATCGCCCGGTCGCGCAGGCTCGGAGGATCATCACCGGCGACAGCGGCGAACAGCCGAGCGATCTCGTCTTCGCCCAGCGCCTTGGGGAGTCCGGACCGGACACCGGGGACTTCGAGATCACGGGCCGGGTCGGCACCGACCATCTTCTCTGCGCTGAGGAACCGGTACAGCGAGCGGACCGCGACCGCACGCCTCTTCCGAGTCGCCGGCGCCGCGTCCGTTGCGTCGAGATACCCGAGATAGGTGACCAGGTCATCCTCGTCCACCTCGGTCACCACGAGGCCCCTCTTGCCGAGCCAGCGGAGGAAGTCGGCGAGATCGCGCCGGTATGCGGCGAGGGTCGTCTCGGCCCGGCCACGCTCGACACGGAGAAAGCTCAGGAACTCCTCGACCTCGATCGGAAACGTGACGGGCTCGAGAACCGGCGGTCGGCCGCGTCTCGGTACCGCCACGTCATCGTCCCAGTCGGCGAAGCGCCAGCAGTATCCCGATGATCGACTTCGCGTCGACCAGCTCGCCCCGGGCGATCATCTCGGGGATCTCGTCGATCGGGACGCGGACGACCTCCATCGCCTCTTCTTCGGGCCCCTGCACGTCGCTGCCGACTTGGGTGAGGCCGGTCGCGAGGAACACGGTGCTGTGTTCGTCCGTGAAACCCGGGGAGTTGTAGAACTCGGCGAGCTGGACCCACGTGGTGGCCTCGAGTCCCGTTTCTTCGAGCAGCTCCCGTCGAGCCGTGTCGGCCGGGTCCTCACCGGCGATGTCACGTTTGCCCGCCGGGATCTCCAGGATGTGCGTGTCGAGTGCGACCCGGTACTGACGTTCGAGCACGACCGCGCCCGTGTCGTCGACTGCGACGACCGACACCGCCCCGGGGTGTTCGACGATCTCGCGCTCGACGGTCGTACCGCCGGGAACCTCCAACGTGGCACGCACCAGACGGATCACGTGTCCGTCATGGAGCGTTTCGGCCCCACGCCGCGCGAAACCCGACCCGGTCACCCTTCCTGGTCCGGTTCGTCGGGGAGTTCGAACAGATGTGGCCGGCGTCCCTCGGCACGTGCCAACGCCGCGGCGATGAAGGCGCCGAACAGCGGAGCCGGCCGGTTCGGTCGACTCTTGAATTCGGGGTGGGCTTGCGTGCCGACCCAGAACGGGTGGCCCGGCAGCTCGACGAATTCGACGAGACGATTGTCCGGCGATGTCCCCGAACACGCGAGCCCGGCTGATTCGACCTCGGCCCGGAGCTTCGGGTTGACCTCGAAGCGGTGCCGGTGCCGCTCGGATATCACGGTTTGACCGTACGCTCGTGCAACCTGGGAATCCGGTACCAGTTCGGCCACGCAGGCCCCCACGCGCATCGTGCCCCCCTTGTCGGTGACATCGCGCTGGGTGTCCATCAGGTCGATGACGGGAAACGATGTCGACGGGTCGAACTCTGTCGAGTTGGCACCGTCCATTCCCGCGACGTGACGGGCGTAGTCGATCACCATCACCTGCATCCCCAGGCACAGGCCGAGACAGGGCAACGCGTTCTCGCGGGCGAATCGGGCCGCGGCGATCTTTCCCTCGACGCCTCGTTCCCCGAACCCGCCGGGCAACACGATGCCGTCGAGATCCGCGAGTCGCCCGGTCGCCAACAGACCCTCGACGTCCTCGGCGTTGATCCATTCGATCTCGACCGCCGCTCCGTGTTCGAACCCTCCGTGGTTCAACGACTCGACGACCGAGAGGTACGCGTCGACGAGCGCGACGTACTTGCCGATGAGCCCGATCTTGACGGGTCGGGTCGCGTCCCGGACACGCCGGACGAGCGCCTCCCATTCGGAGAGGTCGGCAACGGAATCGTCGAGGCGGAGGATCGAACAGACCTCGGTGTCGAGCCCTTCCGCGTGCAGCATCAGGGGAACCTCGTACAACGTGTCCGCATCGGTCGCATTGACCACGCCACTCACCGGGACGTCGCAGAGTGCGGAGATCTTCTTCTTGAGGCCGGCGGTGATGGCGACCTCGCTCCGGCAGACGATCACGTCGGGCTGGATCCCACGCCCGCGCAGCTCGGTGACCGAATGCTGGGTGGGCTTGGTCTTCTGTTCACCCGAAGGACCGATGTACGGGATCAGTGTGACGTGGACGTAGCAGACGTTGTCTCGCCCCACGTCGAGGCGAAACTGCCGGATCGCTTCGAGGAACGGAAGGATCTCGATGTCACCGACGGTCCCACCGACCTCGGTGATCACCACGTCGGTGTCGTCGCCGGCCAGGGCATTGATCCGCCGTTTGATCTCGTCGGTGATGTGCGGGATCACCTGCACGGTTCGGCCGAGGTAGTCGCCGCGCCGTTCGGCGGCGAGCACGCTCGAGTAGATCGACCCGGTCGTCGCGTTCGAGTCCCGGAGCAGGTTCTCGTCGATGAACCGTTCGTAGTGACCCAGGTCGAGGTCGGTCTCACCGCCGTCGTCGGTGACGAACACCTCGCCGTGTTCGAAGGGGTTCATCGTCCCCGGGTCGACGTTGATGTACGGATCGAGCTTCTGCATCGTCACGCGCAGCCCACGCATCTTCAACAACCGCCCGAGCGACGCACCCGTGATCCCCTTCCCGAGTCCGCTTGCCACGCCACCGGTCACGAAGATGTGCTTGGTCACGGGCTCCCAGTCTAGTGCCGTGCTCGGTGACGGTTGCGATGTCGGGGCGAATGCTCAGTGCCGGGTTCGGGCCCGGGCAGGCGTGACACGATCGGCACTGTCACCGATCCCGTACGACCCGAAGTTGCCGCCTCCGGCTTCGGCCAGCGCATAGACCGTCGCGACATCGCCCGCGAACGATCCGAGATTGTCCACGGTCGACACATGGCCCTTGACGCCCGACAGTCTCAACAGGGCCGTCAGGAAAGGTCCGGACGATTCCGACGACGTGTCGAAAGGTCCGACGGCCGCGACCTGGGGCACCGGCCCGAGCGACGCGAGTTGGCGGATCAGTGGCGCGAGGACGTCGGATCCGACGGGGTCCGGGCCCGCCGCAGGGATGAACACGTAGCGGTAACCGATCTCCTGTGCCAACTGGGGCGACGTGAGCACCGGAGCATCCGCGGGGTGCCCGGCAAGTGGTCGCAGGCTGAGGAACCCACCGTTCCGCAGGGCGCTGATCACGTCAGGTTCGGTGGCAGTGGGACTGGTCGGACCACCGCCCGCCGGAGGCGGCACCGGTGGCGAGGTAGCCGATGGATCTTCCGACCCCGGTGGCGTACCGGCGACCGTCGTCGTCACGGTCGTCGGGACCCCTCGGATCGGGATCCCGGGCAGTGCTGCGGCCGCGAGCGCCCCGGCGAGCCGACGGATCATCCCCGCGTGTGCATCGGCGTCGGCGGGCAACCCGAGGAGCTGGCGCACGCGAGCCGCATCGGCGTCGCTCAGCACGCTCCGGTCGGCGAACACCAACGTGCCGTCCACGTCTGCACCCGCCGACCCGAGAGTCGTGATCACCTCGTCGACCAGATCCTTGTCGGCGCCTTCGGCGGCGATCACGAGGACCGGAATGCCGCTCAAGGTTCCGGCGACAGCGTTGGCCGTGACGTTCTCGGAGAGTGCCGTGTCGACCTTGGCGTCGATCTTGGTGCGGGAATCGAGCGACTTCGACAACTCACGGTTCGTCTCGTGGACCGCGGCACTTCGCGCCTCGGCGCGTTGCAGGTTCGACCGCAACCCGTCGACCGTGGCCTTGGAGACCACGGTGGTGCCCATCAGGATGCCGATGATCAACGCGAGGAACACGGCCGTGAGGCTGACGATGTGGTAGCGGAAATTGATCACGAAGGCTCCGATTGGCCAGTGCCGTACCAGGCAACATGTGCCCTCTGCCAGGGCGAGTCATGGCTGCGCCTCACGGCGTCCTCGTCCTCGGCGCACCGTTTGTGCGCCTTCGTCCTGCGTCCTTGCGAGCCACGAAAGTGACTCGCCCTGACTTCGCAAACGTTACCTGACACGGCGCTGGTCAACTCCAGGCCAGCCACAGGCTACGGAGGAACAGGCGAACCGGTTCACTCATCAGGCCGACGACGATCAGTGCGCTCAGGGCGCTGACGATCAACAGGACGATGTCGAAGGTCCGGACCGTCGAGTGGTACAGCCGCGACACGCCACGAGCGTCGACCAGGCGCGAACCGACCTTCATCCGCACGAGCACGGTCGATGCCATGCCGTTCCGGCCCTTGTCGAGGAAGTCGATCATCGACGTGTGGGAGCCGACGGCGACGATCAGTTCGGCGCCTCGCTCGAAGGCCATCAGCATCGCGATGTCCTCGCTGGTGCCGGCCGCGGAGAAGATCTCGTGATCCAGGCCGAGTGCCTCCAGTCGCTTGGATCCGGGGGCATCTCCGCTCAGGTACCCGTGGACCACCAACAACGCGCCGCATCGCAACGCTCGTTCCGACACCGAATCGAAGTCCCCGATGATGATGTCGGGTTTGACGCCCGACTCCAGGAGCGCGTCGGCACCTCCGTCGACCCCGATCAACACCGGATCGATGTCCCGCAGATAACCGGTCCGTTTCAGGAGGGCGAGATCCTCCTTGTAGTCGGCGCCACGCACGACGATCAGTGCATGTCTACCGACGAAGTCCACGGGGATTTCGGGCAGATCGGGCGCATCCAGCAACAGATGCTTCTCCTGGCGCAGGTAGGCGATCGTGTTCTCGGCGAATCGCTCGAGTTCGGAGCCCATCGACTTGCGGAGCGCCTCGAGGCGATCGGTGACCGCCTCTGCCGACAGCGCCGTTCCGCTGCCCACGACGCGGCCGCGGCAGCGGACGTCGTTCCCGTCGATCTGGATGACATCGCCCTCGGAGATCCGATCGAAGACCGCCGGGTCGACGGCATCGAGCAGCGGGATCCCAGCCGCGGTCACGACGACAGGGCCCTGATTCGGGTAGCGGCCCGTCATCGAGTCCGCAACGTTGATCACCGCGCCGACACCGCACGCGACGAGCGTCTCCGCCGCGACGAGGTCGAGGTCCGGATGGTCGATGATCGCGATGTCCCCCGGCTCCAGTCGGGCCGTGAGGTTCTTGGTCCGCTTGTCCAGGCGCGCCACACCGGTCACGCCGGCCTCGGTGGTCACCCGATCGGCGCTCATCGGCACGCTTCCGATCCGACCAGGAGTTCCCGTGCGTGCATCCGGCCCGACTCGCTTTCCGGGCTCCCGCTCAGCATGCGCGAAAGCTCGACCACACGATCGTCACCGGTGAGCATCGACGCGGTCGTCGAGGTCGTGTCGCCTTCCACGGTCTTGACGACACCGACCTGGTGATCGGCCGCCGCGGCGACCTGCGCAAGGTGGGTGACGACCAGGACCTGTCGGCGTCTGCCGAGACGAGCGAGCGCCCGACCCACCGCGATCGCCGCGGTGCCCCCGATCCCGGCATCGACCTCGTCGAACACGACCGTCTCCTGATCCGACGCGGCGACCAAGCGGAGCGCCAGCATCGCGCGTGCCAGTTCACCACCGGACGCCACCTTCGCGAGGGCTGCCGGGGTCGTTCCGGGATTCGCGGTGAAACGCATCTCGACGGCATCTCCGGGCGGTTCGCCTTCGACGGCGATCTCGAATCGGGCTGCGGGCATCGCCAGGTCGTGGAGTTCGGCGGCAACCGCGGCGGCCAGTCGGGGCGCAGCCTCGCGACGGGTTGCCGCGACGATCGCGGCCGCGCGATCGACGTCGTCCTGTGCGAGGTCGAGTTCGACCGCCAGGGTCGCGCTCGTCGCGTCCGCGGCCTCCAACGCCGCCAGCCGTTCCGCGAGTCGGGTGTGCTCCGCCAACAGGCCCGCAACCGTTCCGTCGCCATGACGACGGCGCAGGTCCGCGATGAGCCGGCGCCGCTCGACGACGGCTTCGAGGCGCTCGGGGTCCTCGGCGATCGTCTCTGCCTGGCGACGAAGCCCGCTCGTCGCGTCGTCGAGCTCGGCGAGCAAACCACCGATCCGTTCGGCGTCGTCACGGAACACGACGGCATCCTGCAACGACGAGAGCGCGGACCCGATGCAGTCGAGCGCACCACCG
>JAFDWI010000189.1 GCA_018268545.1 Actinomycetota bacterium | reverse complement strand
GATCAGCGCCCGTTCCATGATCGCGAACGCGACCAAGGCGCTCGCGAACAACAGTCCGGCGAACACCGGCGTCGTCCGGAGCATGTCCTCGCGCTTGTTCACCAGCCCGACCACGATCACGGCGATCGCAGCGGCGGCGACGAACACGCCGACGAGGATCGCGGTGGATCCGATCGCGACGTTCACGACGGGGTCACCCGGCACTCCGGATCGGATTTCATCCGGTCCGCGTGTTCGGCCGTGTAACTCTCGGTGTGCTTGATGATGATCTGCGTGCCGATGAACGGCGCGTCGTCGGCCTTGGACTGCCAATGCCCGACGATCACGACCGGCTCGCAACGTGCGAACAACGCCGGTGGGTCCGAACCGGTGTAGATGACCGGGACGGTCACCCCGTTCGCCGCAAGTTGGAATTCGATCTTCTGGGAGTTCTCGGTGAGCTTCGCGGCGCTCGGGGTGTTCGCGACGGTGCCTTGCACCCGGAATCGTTGCGTGCCCAGATCGGATCGGTGCGCGACCGCCTGGTCGGCCTGGTAGAAGTAGTCCGTCGCGCTCCCCAGGGCCTTGGTGACCAGGAACGCTGCGGCCGCAACGACGACGAGCAGGACGACGGCCGCGATCCACCGTCGACGGTTTCGACCGCCGCGTGCGCCCGAATCGGACGGACGCGGTTCGCGTGGGGTGAGGTCGAACTCCGGTGGCTCGCCGTCCGCGTCCAGTTGGTCGAGTCCGACCCGATCGTCGCCGCTCACAGCCACCGTCGCTTGTCCGGCGGGACCTGCCGCGCCAGGTTGCGGCCACGCCGCACCAGCCGGATCACGAACCCACCGATGAGCACGGTCGCGAAGGCATACCCGGCGATCACGTACTCCCAGAAGTCCGGGGTCTGGGTCTGTACCGCGGCGAAGGTCACGGCTTCCATGTCATTGCGCCTCCGAGGTCGCGATCGTGGGCACGGCTCGGGACTTCTCCGCTTCGGAGCGACGTTCGGCGATCGCCGCGTCGAACGCCGTCTCGTCGACACGTTCGGCGAGGAAGGCGACCCGGAAGCGGATGATCAGCATCCACACATACCCGCACATCCCGGCCACCATCATGATCAGCAGGCTGAACAACATCGTCCCACCGATCTGGGACTCACCCAGCAGGCGGACGGTCTGACCCTGGTGCAAGGTCACCCACCACGTCGTCGACTCGTGCACGATCGGCACATCGATCGCGGCGAAGATCCCGGCGATCGCGCACCACTTCGCGCGGTTCGGGTTGCCCGCGAGCGCCCGCCGCAGCGCCACATACCCGACGAACAGCACGAGCAGGAGCGCGGTCGTGGTCAGTCGAGCGTCCCAGGTCCAGAACACACCCCAGATCGGACGGCCCCACAGCATGCCGGTCGCCAGGCACACCATCGTGAACACGATGCCGATCTCGGCGGACGACGCGGCGATCAGGTCCCAGGTCTCGGTCTTCTTCCAGAGCACCATGATGCTCGCGAACGCGGTGACCCCGAACGCGACGTACGCGACGATCGCGGACGGCACGTGGATGTACAGCAGGCGCGCCGCGTTGGACTGGTTCGCATCCGGAGGCGAGATCACCAACCCGTACAGCACACCGAGCCCCGTGAGCGCCAGGGTGATCACGCCGAGGATGCGCGAACCCCGCGAACCGGTGCCGATCGGTGCGGGGGTCGGCGCGTCGACGGTCTTGGGTGCGGCACGCAGGCCGGTGTCGATGGACGTCATGTGTCCTCCAGGAGCGGGCCGAACGCGAAAATTCCGGCCGTCACGTAGGCTACGGCGAACACCGCCAGCAATCCCACCCAGCGCCAACCTTGGACCGACGTCACATCGCCGGTACCGAGCGCCGCCTGGAACGCGGACGTCGCGCCGATGAGCACGGGAGCGACCACGGGTAGCAGCAGCAGCGGCAGCAGAGTTTCACGGCCTCGAACTCCCAGCAGCAACGCCCCGTACAAGGCGCCCGCCGCCGCGAGTCCGACCGATGCGACGAGAGCGGCGCAGACCATCAGCGCGATCGACCCGACCGAGCCGAAGCGCGTCGAGTACAAGATGGCCGCGCCGAAAACCGTGAGCACCTCGAGCGCGAGCAGCTGGATGAACACGCCGAGCGCCTTGCCGAGGAAGATGCCCGCCGGGTCCAGGCCCGACAGGCGAAGTTGATCGGTCAGCCCGGGTGCGCTCTCGGTGACGAAGATCCGCTGCACGCACAGCACGAGCGCGAGCAGGATCGTCACCCACAACAGGCCCGGGGTCGCTTCGGCGAGCACCGTCTGTTGGGAATCGAGCGCGAACGCGAACAGCACGAGCACCACGAGCGCGAACGGCACGAGCTGGTCGATGCCGACGCGGCTCCGCCACTCGATTCGCAGGTCCTTCGCGACGACGATCAAGGCGTCAGCGAGCATCGGCGGACTCCGGGTCGTCGATGGTTCCGGCCGGCTCACCGCGACGACCCGATCGGACGTCGACGTCATCGGTCACGACGCCTCCGGCGATCGAGACGATCCGGTCGGCGAGCGCAGTGGACCGGTCGAGGTCGTGCGAAGCCACCACCACGGTCACGCCGGACTTCGCCGCTTGGCGGACGAGTCGGTCGACGAGGTCACGGCCCTGGACGTCGAGACCGGCGTGCGGTTCGTCCAGGAGCCACAGCTCGGCGTGACGGGTGAGCAGCACGGCGAGCGCGACACGCCTGCGCTGGCCCGCCGAGAGACGGGCGACCTCGACGTCGGCGAGCCGCGCCTCCAGGCCGACACGCGCCATCGCCGCCGCGACGTCCCCAGCATCACCGGCGGCCGCTCTCGCCCAGAACGTGACGTTGTCGGTGACGGTCAGATCCTCGTAGAGACCGACCCCGTGGCCGAGCAGCGCGACTCGTCGGCGCACCTGGCGGGCGTCGGTTCCGAGGTCGTGGCCGAGGACCTCGGCGGTGCCCGACTGCACCGGGAGCAGCCCGGCGCAGAGCCGCAGGAGCGTCGACTTCCCCGCGCCGTTGGGCCCTTGGAGCAGGATCACCTCGCCCGCACCGACATCGAGCGTCGCTCCGGCGAGTGCGGGGAATCGTCCCAGCACACAGACGGCGTCTCGGAGGTGAACGACACTTCGCATGGGACGTGACCCAGGCTACCGAGGGTCCGTTCACGTCGTGAAACGTATGGCGTCGTCCAGATCGACGGCTTACATCGCTCGACGATCCGTGCGATCGGCACCGTCAGCGAGGCACCGGATCGGGTGCGCTCGTCGGTGCGCCTCGTTCGCCCGCGCCGCCGGTAACCTCGGCCGGAATGTCGATGTCGAAGCCTGCCCGGATCGTCGGATGGTTCGGGCGCGCGCTCCTCACCGTCGGGGTGCTCGTCCTTGCGTTCGTCGCGTTCCAACTCTGGGGAACCGGCGTCCACGAAACGAAGGCACAAGACAGCTTGAGCACCGCATTCGACCAGATGCTCGCCGATGCCAAACCGACACCGAAACCATCGGGTCCACAGACGACCCTGCCGCCCACGGTCGCCGCGTCCACCCAGATCGCGACCGAGATCGGTCAACCCATCGGTCGCCTGCAGATCCCGAAGTTGAACGTCGACAAGATCGTCGTCCAGGGTGTCCCGCTCGCCCAGCTCGACCGAGCCCCCGGTCATTACCCGCAGACGCCTTTTCCCGGGCAGGCGGGCAACGCGTCGATCGCCGGTCACCGAACCACCTACGGCGCGCCGTTCTACAACATCGACAAACTCAAACCCGGCGACCTGATCCACATCCAGACCGTCCAGGGGAACTTCACCTATTCGGTGATCTGGTCCAAGATCGTCAAGCCCGACGCGATGTGGGTCCTTGACACCGACCCGGACCACCCGAACACGCTGACCCTCACCGCGTGCCACCCTCGACTCGATCTGACCGAGCGCTACATCGTGCGAGCGGTGCTCCAAGGTCGACCGGCACCCACGTCGCCTCGACAGACCGAAGCGATGCATCGCTACGCGCGAACCGCGTCCACCCTCGCCGACGGATCCACCAACGCGTCCCACCCCGAGGCCTGGCCGCAGTTCATCATCTGGGCGCTCGTCTGCGCGGCGATCTGGCTGGCGGCGTGGTGGCTCTCGCGTCGCTGGCGTCGCAACGAGGGTCGCGTGCCCCCACGCTGGGTTCGCGCCGCCGTGCCCTATGTCGTCGGATTGCCGCTGTTCGGCGGCGCGCTGTTCTTCGCGTTCGTCAATCTGGCGAACATCGTGCCCGCCGGACTCTGAGAACCTTCGAACCCGACTATCGCCCCTTGAACTGCGGGCGGCGCCGATCGGTGAACGCCGCGAGACCCTCTCCGAGATCTGCGCTGTTCCACGCCGCTGCCCGCGCGGCGATCGACGCATTCGACGGTGCGCGCAGCGCCTCGGCATCCGAGAGCATCGCCTTGTGTGCGGCGATCGTCAACGGTGCGAGAGCGGCGATCGACACGGCCCATTCGACCCCGAGCGAGCGCACGTCCACGTCGTCGTCGACCAGCCGGTGGACGAAGCCCGATTCGGCGAGCGCCGGCGCACCGAACACCTCGGTGCCCACCAGCATCGCCCGGGCGATGGAGTGACCGACCGCTCGGCTGAGATGGTGCACCGTGAACGCATCGACCGTCAGCCCCAGTTTCGCTGCGGGAATCCCGAACGTCGCGTCCCGGGTCGCCACGCGCAGGTCACAAGCCATCGCCAACTGTGTGCCCGCTCCCAGCGCCGGACCGTGCACGGCTGCGATCACCGCGAAGGGCGCCCGACGCAGATCCTCCAGCAGCCCCCGGAGTTCGTCGACGAACCCGTCGTCCTCGACCGTCGACAGGTCGGCCCCGGCGCAGAAGTTGGATCCTGCGCCGCTCACGACAACGGCACGGACCTGCGCCTCGACCGCGTCCGCGAGCGCGGCGCGCAGGTCGACCAGGTGCGCCCGATCGAGCGCGTTGCGGCGTTCGGGTCGATCCAAGGTCACCGACGTGACGCCCTCGGCTTCGGAGTGGGTTTCGACGAGCACGGCCATTCCAGGGACACTACCGAGGCATCCGCGCGGCCCCGATAATGTCGTGGCCCATGACCCACGTTCTCGCAATCGATCTCGGCACCGGCGGCCCGAAGGTGGCTCTGGTCGGTTTGGACGGTGCAATCGCCGGGCACGAGTTCGAGTCGACCTCGTTGATCCTCGGCGACGGCGGCAAGGCCGAACAGGACCCCGCCGATTGGTGGCGTGCGATCGACACGGCCGCGATGCGCCTCCTGGAGCGCGACCTGGTACCCCACAACGACATCGACGCCGTCGCCGTCACCTCCCAATGGTCCGGCACCGTCGCGGTCGACACCGACGGCAAGCCCCTGATGAACGCGATCATCTGGATGGACTCCCGCGGTGCCGAAGAGGTCCGCAAGGTGACCGCGGGCGCCCTGAAGGTCCAGGGATACGATGTTCGCCGCCTACGAACCTGGATCCAGCGAACCGGCGGACTCCCGAGCCACTCGGGCAAGGACCCGACCGCGCACATCCTGTGGATCAAGGCGAACCGTCCCGACGTGTACGCCGCGACGCACACCTTCCTGGAGCCGTGCGACTATCTCAACCTGCGCCTGTCGGGCCGGACCGTGTCGAGTCACGACGCGATCACGCTGCACTGGATCACCGACAACCGCGACCGTGCGAACATCGCCTACGACGACGAGCTGATCCGGGCCTTCGGCCTGGACCGCGCCACCCTTCCCGAGTTGGTGCCGTCCGCATCGGTCATCGGCACGCTCACCGCCGAGGTCGCAGCGCGATGGGGATTGACCCCCACCACCAAGGTCGTGACCGCGACCGGCGACGTGCACTCCGCGGCGGTGGGTTCCGGTGCCGTCGCCGACTATTCGGGCCACCTGTACATCGGCACGTCGTCGTGGCTGAGCTGCCACGTGCCCTGGAAGAAGACCGACCTGCTCCGCAACCAGGCCTCCCTGCCCTCGGCGCTGCCCGGCCGGTACTTCATCGTCAACGAACACGAGACCGCCGGAGCATGTCTCGATCATTTCATCGGCAACATCGTGTTCGCCGACGACGGACTCGACACGTCGAAGCCCGACGACGCGTACGCCCGCATCGAAGCGCTCGCCGCGGCGGTTCCGCCCGGCGCCAATGGGGTCATCTACACCCCGTGGCTGAACGGCGAACGCACCCCCGTGGACGACCACACCATCCGCGGTGGGTTCCAGCACATCAGCCTGGCGAACACCCGGGCCGACCTGGCACGCGCCGTGTACGAAGGTGTCGCCTACAACAGTCGCTGGCTGCTCGAGGCCGTCGAGAAGTTCACGAAACACCGCCTGAGCGCCTTGAACTTCATCGGTGGCGGCGCGATGTCGGCGCTGTGGTGCCAGATCCACGCCGACATCCTCGACCGTGACATCAACCAGATGGCCGACCCTCGTCAGGCCAACGTGCGCGGCGCCGGGCTGATCGCGGCAGTCGCGCTCGGCCACACACGCGTCGAGGACCTGGGCGGCAACGTACCGATCGAACGCACCTTCCATCCGAACCCCGCCAACCGCGCCATCTACGACGCCGTGTACGAACAGTTCGTCGCCATGTACAAGGCCGACAAGCAAATCCACGCCCGACTCGACCGGATCCTCGACCCACGATGAGCGCCGACGCGGCCGACGACCCGGTCCTCGCCCACCGGGCGCGACTGGCCGCGTATGTCCGGTTCGCGAAACGCACCGGTTACGGGCTGTTCGCCTACGCGATGATCGCGTTCGTGTGCGGCGCGATCCTCGGGTTCGCCAACTGGCTGATCACCACGATCGTCCTCGCCATGGCGGTCGGTTCGGTGCTCCTGGCACCGGCGATCGTTTTCGGTTACGGGATCCGTGCGGCCGAACGTGAAGAGCGCGGCGAGACACGGCACGGCGGCTACTAGATGAACGCCCCGGTCGCGGTCGTCACCGGTGCCGCGCGGGGTATCGGCGCGGCCACGGTCGACCGCCTCGTCGCTTCGGGCTGGCGGGTCGGCGCGCTCGACATCGGCCACGACGACCCCACCCTCGACTATCCGATGGGCACGGTGTCCGAACTCGAAGCCGTCGCGTCACGCCACGACGGTCGGGTCATTCCGCTCGTCGCGGACGTGCGTGACCAACGAGCGGTCGACACCGCCGTGCACACCACGGTCGCCACGTTCGGCCGTCTCGACGCGGCGATCGCCGACGCCGGCGTGATCGCCGGCGGCCGGAACGCCTGGGAGACCACCGAGGCGGAATGGGCGATCCAACTCGACGTCAACCTGACCGGCGTCTGGCACCTCGCGAACGCCACGATCCCGACGATCCTCGCGACCGAGCCGCTCCCCGAGGCGCAACGCACGTTCGTCGCGGTGTCGTCATCTGCGGGGTTGCGGGCGCGTCGACGCCTCGCCGCGTACTCGGCATCCAAGTTCGGGGTGATCGGACTCGTGACGGCGATGGCCGCCGAACTGGGCCCCGAGGGAATCACGGCGAACGTCGTGTGCCCGGGTTCGACCGACACGCCCCTGCTCACCGAGAGTGCGCGAATCTACGGGCTCGACGACCCGAGCGCGTTCACCGTGCACCATGTGCTCGACCGGCTCGTCGAGCCGACCGACGTGGCGGCCACGATCGCGTATCTGAGCTCGGCGGCCGCATCGGCGATCACCGGCGCGGTGATCCCCGTCGACGCCGGCATGGGCATCGAGTGAACGGCACATCGGTGCGCCTCGTCGCCGACTCGTCGCTGCGGATCGTCGACGGTGGCCGCGTCCTGATCGGGGGTTCACCGCTCACCGTGCTGCGATTCGCCGCCCCGATCGACCTCGACGACATCACGTCGGCCTCGGTTGTCGACCGCCTACTCGACTGTGGCATGGCCCACCCGGTCATCGGCACAGCACCCTTCGACCCGACCGAGGTGTCGATCGTCGTTCCCGTGTTCGACGACGTCGCCGGCCTCGCCGAGACCCTTGCGGGCATCCGACGGGCCGGAACCACGGGCACGGCGATCGTCGTCGTCGACGACGGGTCCACGGAACCGGACGCGATCGCGGCAACCGTCGCGCTCGCAGGCAATCCGATGATCCGCCTGATCCGGAACGAGACGAACCGCGGTCCCGGCGGCGCCCGCAACGCCGGCCTCGAACTCGTCGACACGCCGTTGGTTGCCTTCCTCGATGCCGGGTGCGTGCCCGAGCCGGGTTGGCTCGATGCGTTGCTCCCCCATTTCGGTGACGATCGTGTGGCCCTCGTCGCCCCCAGGGTCCACGCGGAGGTGTCACGAACGGTCGAGTACCGCCAGGAATCGAGCCCGTTCGGACGCCGAGTCGCCGCCGCGATCCGCGCCTACGAAGCCCGTCGCTCGTCGCTCGACCTGGGCGACGAGCCGGCGCGGGTCGCACCGGGCACCCGGGTGGCCTATGTGCCGACCGCGTGCGTCGTCGCCCGGACCGACGAGATCCGCCGCATCGGAGGCTTCGACGAACGTCTGGAACTCGGCGAGGACGTCGACCTCGTCTGGCGTCTCGCCGAGGATCGACGTCTTCGCTACGAACCTGCGGCGCGTGTCGGCCACGACATCCGATCACACCCTCGCGCGTGGCTGCGCCGGAAGTTCGACTACGGCACATCTGCTGCGCCCCTCGCGCTCCGGCACCCGGCGGGACCGGTTCCGGTACGCATCTCGCGTTGGAGCGCCGCAGCGTGGATCGCCGTCGCCGCCGGTCGACCGCTCGCGGGCACGGCCGTCGCCGCGGTCTCGACCGCGCTGTTGATCCGCAAGCTCGCGCTCCTCGACCATCCAGTCGCCGAATCCGTCCGCCTCGCCGGGGTAGGCAACGTCGCCGCCGGGGCGCTGCTGGCGAATGCGGTCCGTCGTGCCTGGTGGCCGGTCGCGCTACCGTTCGCCCTCGTCGGCCCGAGGCCGCTCCGGCGCACGATCGTCGCGGCCTTCCTGGTTCCCCCGATACTCACGTGGCGCCCTGGTTCCGGGGTCGATCCGGCAACGTGGGCCGTGCTGAGCATCGCCGATGATCTCGCCTACGGTGCCGGCGTCTGGTCGGGTTGCATCCGCTTCCGCACCGTCGCCCCGCTGGTCCCGGATCTCTCCGTGGGCAGGGTCACCGCTCCGAGGTGACGCCGCCTCGATCACGCGACCGACGGGTCGTCGATCCGACGCGGCCGCCGGTGCGCCACCCAGACGACGAGACCGATGACCGGGAAGACCGCGCCCGCGACGCACACCGCGCCCCAACCGTGTGCACCGTACAGCCAGGCCGACAGCCCACTTCCGGCCGAGCCGGCCGCGAAGTAGGCCGTCATGTACGCCGTGTTCAAACGGCTCCGCGCGTCGGGGCGCAGCGCGTAGAACTCGTGTTGGTTGGTGATGTGCGTCCCCTGGATCCCCAACTCCATCATGGCCACACCCGCAGCCAGCAGCACCACGTTGTGGGCACCGACGTACACCAACACGAATGATGCGACGGTCGCGGCGATGAAAACCCCGGTCTGGACACGCGCGTGTCCCCGGTCGGCGAGCCGACCCGCGAACTGAGCGGCGACCGCCCCCGCCACCCCGAACAGGGTGAACGCACCGATGACCGCGTCGCTCCAGTCGAAGGGCGGCCCGGCGAGCAGGAACGCGACCGAGGTCCAGAACACCCCGAAACTCGCGAACGTCGCCGCACCGTAGAGCATCCGCTCGCGCAGGATCGGCTCGTCACGCACGAGATCGACGACCGACCCGAGCAGCCGCCGGTACGGCAACGGCGACGAGGGCGCCACGTCGGGAAGCCGTCGGCGCAGCCACACCAGCGTGACGACCATCGCTCCCGAGGCGACGAAGAACATCGTGCGCCACCCGGCGATCTGGCCGACCAACCCGGCGACCACCCGTGATCCCAGGATCCCCAGGAGCAACCCGGTCATGACGTTGCCGATGACCCGGCCCCGCTCGTCGTCGGCAGCCAGGGTCGCCGCCAGGGGAACCAGGATCTGGCCGACGACGGTGGAGACGCCGACCACGAGCGACGCCGCACCCAGCACCTCCCACCCGGGTGCGGCGCCCATCGCGCCCAATGCGACGATCGAGACGCCGATGAGGACGCTCAACAGGCGACGCCGATCGACCCGGTCCCCCAACGGCACGACGAACGCGAGTCCGAGCGCGTACCCCACCTGGGTCGCGGTGACGATCAGTCCGACCGATGTCGTCGATGCATCGAAGGACCGCGCGATCGCCGCGAGCAGCGGTTGGGCGTAGTAGTTGTTCGCGACGACCAACCCCGTACACACCGCGAACACGCGCACGAGACGCTTGTCCATGTGTGCGTCGGCGGTGCCCACCGACCCGGCACGCACCGAGCGAGCCGTCAACTTCCGAATCGTTGCTGCATCGATCGGCAGACTTCGACAGTGTCCACGAACCAGTTCCCGCTGTTCCAGACCCCGCTTACCCGAACCAGCTCGACACCGTTGTCATTGCGAAGCGAGGCGACGGAGGTGTTCGGACCATCGGTGACGCTCATGATGTGGACGGCACCGGCGGAATCGGATTGCGGGAACCGACCGCCCGACGAGAATCCCACCCGGAGCTTCGGAAGCGTGGTGCCGAGTTGAGTGGTCACCGCCTGCTCGAACGATGCAGGCCCCGCTCCCGTCGGCTCGGGGCCGGAGCCGGACCCAGGTTCGGGCCCGACGGCCGTCGTCGATGACCCCGGAACCGCCGTCACCCCGGCAGGCGCGGCCGACGTGGGAGGCGCCGCTCCGCGCTGTGACGACGTCCTCGCGATGTCGATCTTGCGATCACAGTGTGCCGGGAGTCCATCGGCGCCGATGCTGCCGCTGCACCCTCCGACGGTCATCACGATCGCCATTGCCACGGCAACGAGCCGCATGCGTCGTCGGCGGCTGGGTCGTCGAGGAGCCATCGCCGGTGAACCTACCAGCGGGTGCGGTAGGCCGGGCCACGACGAGCCTCTCGGCGGAAGACACCGACACGACACGATCCCTTCGCCGTGCGCGTTCGCGTTCCTCGCGATCTCGCCGGCCTCGGCCGGCGGAATCATGTCCACCGAGACGCGCGGCGAGACAGTTGCGGCTGCGTCCCACCACCGTCCAGCCCACCTAAACCGGCTGACCACCCGGGCGGCCGGTCGCGTCGGCCACTTCGGCCAGACGGTCGACCAACGCGGCGACGAGGCCTTCCAACATCATCTCGCCCTCGTCACACGAAGCGCCCCGCGGGTCACCCAGCACACCGTTCGGCGCGACCGCCCGGACGCCGCGAGCCCTGAGGTCGTCGAGCAGATCAGCGAGCGGTTCGGTCCGACCGGATGCGGCGCGGTCGAACCGCACCACCGAAGCGTCGATCGCGCACATCAGCGACGTCTCGGTCCGCCCCGCGTGCGCGTCGCCTCCGGCGACCGACCATGACCAGGCGTGGGCATCTCGGGATTCGGCG
>JAFDWI010000188.1 GCA_018268545.1 Actinomycetota bacterium | reverse complement strand
CGATGCCGTCGCCGCACTCCCCGGCGTCGAGTTGCTCGTCCACCGGAACCCCGATGCGGTCGCGGCCGGGATCAACCCGTTCGACAACGGCTTCGCCGTGCACACCGACGTCTGGAAGACCGAAGGGCTCAAACAGGCGCTCGACATCCACGGATTCGACCTCGCCTTCGGCGGTGCCCGTCGGGACGAGGAAGCATCGCGGGCCAAGGAGCGCATCTTCTCGATCCGGTCCGCCGCGCACCGTTGGGACCCCAAGCGGCAGCGACCCGAGCTGTGGCAGCTCTACAACGCCCGGCTGAACCCCGGCGAAAGCATACGCGTGTTCCCGTTGTCGAACTGGACCGAACTCGACGTGTGGCTCTACATCCACCGTGAGCACATCGGTGTCGTCCCGCTGTACTTCGCGGCGCCGCGGCCGGTCGTCGAACGTGACGGCGCGCTGATCATGGTCGACGACGATCGCTTCCGCTTCGCCGAAGGTGAGGTTGCCCGGACGCGGACCGTCAGGTTCCGGACGCTCGGGTGCTACCCGCTCACCGGAGGGATCGAATCCCGGGCAACCGACCTCGAATCGGTGATCCTCGAGATGGTGGCGTCGACGACATCGGAACGTCAGGGCCGCGTCATCGACTTCGACGGCTCCGGCTCGATGGAACGCAAGAAGCGCGAGGGGTACTTCTAGATGAGCACCACGGGCACCGCAGTCGCGGACATCGGCGCGTTTCTCGCCGACCACGAGTCCCGTTCGACGTTGCGGTTCATCACGTGCGGTTCGGTGGACGACGGGAAGTCGACGCTGATCGGCCGACTCCTCTACGAAGCCGACCTCGTCCTCGACGATCAGCTCGCCACCCTCGAGGTCGACTCGCGCAAGGTGGGCACGCGTGGCGCGGACCTCGACTTCGCGCTGCTCGTCGACGGTTTGCAGGCCGAACGCGAACAGGGCATCACGATCGACGTGGCCTACCGGTTCTTCACCACCGCGCGTCGTCAGTTCATCGTCGCCGACACTCCCGGCCACGTGCAGTACACCCGCAACATGGCAACCGGTGCGTCCACGGCGGATCTCGCCGTGATCCTGGTCGACGCGACCAGAGGCGTCCTCGAGCAGACACGCCGCCACACGCACCTGGTCGCGCTGATGGGGATCGACCAGGTGATCCTCGCGGTCAACAAGCTCGACCTGGTGGGCTACTCCCGTGACCGTTTCGACGCGGTCGTGGCCGATTACGCCGTACTCGCCGACGAGGTCGGGATCGACCGCGTGACCGCCGTTCCGTTGTGCGCCGTCAACGGCGACAATCTGACCGGGCCGAGCCCGAACACGGCGTGGTATTCGGGTCCGAGTCTGCTCGGCGCGCTCGAAGATGCACCCGCACGGGGCCGCGACGCGGAAGGTCCACTGCGATTCGCGGTGCAGTGGGTGAACCGACCCGATTCGTCGTTCCGCGGCTTTTCCGGTGAAGTGCTCGCCGGAACGATCGCCCCGGGCGACGACGTGGTCGTGCTGCCTTCGGGCGCGCGCAGCGTCGTGGACCGTATCGTCACCGCCGAAGGAGACCTCGATCGCGCCACGGCCGGTCAGGCGGTCACCTTCACCCTCAGCGACGAAGTGGACGTGAGCCGCGGTGACGTGATCGCCGATCCGGCGGAACCCCCGATCGTGGCCGATCGATTCGGCGCGCAACTGGTGTGGATGGCCGAAACACCGCTCGTTCCGGGTCGGCGCTACCGGGCGAAGATCGGCACGGCGACCGTCGGCGCGACCGTCGGCCCGTCGTTGCGCGCCGTGGACATCGCCTCGGGCATCGCAGCGCCCGTCGCGTCACTCGGGCTGAACGACATCGGAACCGTCGCCGTCACCCTGGACGCGCCGATCGTGATCGATCGCTACGCGCGGGATCGAACCCTCGGCGGACTGATCCTCATCGACCGGCTGACGAACGACACGGTCGCGGCCGGCATGATCGACGACACATCGGGAACCGTGTCGGACCTGCATTGGCAGGATCTGTCGGTCGACCGTACCGCCCGGAGGGGACTGATGGGCCACGGCAGTGCCGTGGTGTGGCTCACCGGCGTGTCGGGTGCGGGCAAGTCGACCATCGCGGACGCCGTCGAACGCAAGCTGCACGCGCGCGGCGTGCACACCTTTCTGCTCGACGGCGACAACCTCCGCCACGGCCTGTGCCGCGACCTCGGTTTCAGCGAGGCAGACCGATCGGAGAACATCCGGCGGGCCGGTTCGGTCGCCAAGCTCCTCCACGAGGCCGGGCTCGTCGTGATCGCCGCCTTCATCTCACCGTACGAAGCCGAACGTCGAGCGGTGCGCGAGCAGTTCAGTGTCGGGGAATTCGTCGAGGTGTTCGTGGACACGCCGATCGCTGTAGCCGCAGACCGGGACCCCAAGGGCCTGTACGCGAAGGCAGAGCGGGGCGAGCTCGTGAACTTCACCTGCATCGACGCGCCCTACGAGGCGCCCGATGATGCCGAGGTCCGCATCGACACGACCGTCACGTCCGTCGAGCACGCGGCGAACGACATCATCGCCCGACTCGTCGAGAACGGGATCATCGGCGGATGACCCGGTTGTCAACGCAGGTCGAGTCCGGCGACCTCGCCGATCACGAAGACGCTCGGCGAACCGAGCAGCACCGGCTCGATGTTCCCGAGCGTTGCCCGCGCCACGATCTCGTCGGGTGTGGTCGCGGACCTGACCGCGGCGACCGGTGTCGTGGCGTCGGCGCCCGCAGCGATGAGCGTGGCGGCGATGCGCGCGATGCGGGCGGCACCCATCATCACCACGATTGTCCCACCGATGCCGACCAGCGACGCCGCGTAGCCGTCGGGCCACGTGTCGGGTTCGGTGTGACCGCTCAACACGGTGAAGGTACGCGACACGCCCCGGGTCGTGAGGGGGGCACCGGCCGCGGCGGGCGCCGCCAGCACCGAGGAGATGCCCGGAACGACCGTGTAGTCGATTCCGCCGCGCCGGAGTGCCTCGACCTCTTCGGCGCCTCGGGCGAAGATGTACGGGTCGCCGCCCTTGAGCCGGACCACGCAGTGGTGGCGGCGCCCGGCTTCGACGAGCAGTTGGTTGATCTGTTCCTGGGAGATCGGCGCGGCCCCCGGCGCCTTGCCGACGTCGACGAGCTCGGTGTCGGGTCGAGCGAGCTCCAGCAGCGGTTCGGCGAGCCGATCGTGGAGGATCACGTCGGCCGCAGCGATGAGCCGAGCACCGCGGACGGTGACGAGTTCGGGGTCGCCGGGTCCCGCACCGACGAGGTACACGGTCACCGGAGTCGCTCGGATGTCGGTTCGCGTGTCACCGGGGGTGAGCCTAGATGAGCGCATCCGACGGCAATTACCCCGTCGTCCTGGATCTGCGAGGACGATCGTGCCTCGTGGTCGGTGCCGGGAGGATCGCCGCTCGCAAGATCGCCGGCCTCGTCGCCGCCGGCGCGATCGTCACCGTGGTCGCGCCCGAAGTCGACGAAGCGGTTCACCAGGCGGCCGAGGGTGCCGAGCACGCGGTCACGATCGAACAGCGTGCATTCCGACCCGGCGACGTGCGGTCCCGATGGCTCGCCATCACCGCAACCGGCAACCCGTCGATCGACCGTTCCGTCGCTGCCGCGGCGGAGACCGCCGGCGTGTGGGTGAACAGCGCCGATGATCCGGCGAACTGCACCTTCACCCTCCCGGCGCTGCACCGTGACGCACCGGTCGTCGTGGCGGTGTCGAGCGCCGGGGTGTCGCCGGCGCTCACGTCGTGGCTCCGTGATCGTGTCGGCGAGCTGTGCGACGACCTCTTCGGTGGGAGAACCGGCGAGGTCGCGGCGACCCTCGCCGAAGCCCGAGCCCGGGTCAAGGCGACCGGTTGTTCCACCGAAACCATCGACTGGCGTGCGCTCCTGGACGGACCGTTCATCGGGATGCTGCGCGACGGCCACGTCGAAGAAGCACGCCGACTGGTCGATGCGACGATCGCCGAGGTCCGATGATGCACCTCGTCGAGCTCTCCACTGCCGGGCTCCTGGTCGGACTGCTCGTCGGCATGACCGGGATGGGTGGCGGTGCGTTGTTGACGCCCCTGCTGGTCCTGGTGTTCGGCATCGATCCGACCACCGCGGTCGGTAGCGACCTCGCCGTGTCGCTCGCCGTCAAGCCGGTCGGCGCGGCGGTCCACCAACGAGCCGGCAATGTTCGCTGGGACATCGTGCGGCATCTGTTGCCCACGGCGATCCCGGCGGCGTTCGCCGGCGCGTATTCGATCTCGTTGCTCGGCGCTCACGGTTCGGCCGAGAAGGTCGTCCGCAGCGCGATCGGCGCGGTCCTCGTGTCCGGGGTGGTCGCCATGGCGCTCCAGTCGATGATCGCGAACCGGCGCGGATCTGCGAGCGCGGTGGTTCCGGTTCGGCCGTTCCTCACCTTGTTGATCGGTCTGGTCGGCGGTCTCATGGTCGGGTTCACATCGATCGGATCCGGTTCGATCATCATCGTGCTGCTGGTGCTCGCGCACCCGGGCTTGCGGCCCAAGGACCTGGTCGGAACCGACCTGGTCCAGGCGATACCGCTCGTGGCCGCAGCCCTGCTCGGCCATGTGCTGTTCGGGGCGGTCAACTTCGGGCTGAGTGCCGGGCTGCTGCTCGGGGCGTTCCCGGGCGTCTACCTGGGGGCCAAGGCCACCATGCGGATCCCGGCGGGAGCGATGAAGACCGCGTTGTGCGTGGTGCTGCTCGCCTCGGCGCTCGCACTGTGGCACGTACCGACCGGACTGTTGTTGGTGGCGTGCGGGACGCTCGCCGCGGTGTCCGGGGCATCGACGCTGATCCGTCGTCGCCGGGGACCGGCGGTGGTGTCGGCGGGTTCGCCGCAGGTGTGATCGTTGGGCCATCATCGGACGGCGAGATGGCCCTGCAGCGACTACCCACCGATCCCCGAGAGCTGGTCACCGCCGTGCTGGCCGGCGACCGCCGTGCGCTCGCCCGGGTCTTGTCGATCGTCGAACGCGGGGATGCCGACGCGCGCATCGTCGGCCGCGCGGTCTTTCCGCGCACATCGGGAGCAGTCACGGTGGGGATCACCGGTGCTCCGGGCGCCGGCAAGTCGACCCTGACCAGTGCGTTGGTCGGCCACGTCCGCACGGTCGGGATCCGCCCGGCGGTGCTCGCGGTCGATCCGTCGTCGCCGTTCAGCGGCGGCGCGATCCTCGGTGATCGTGTCCGGATGAGCGAACACGCGCTCGATCCGGACGTGTTCATCCGCTCGATGGCCACGCGGGGTCACCTG
>JAFDWI010000187.1 GCA_018268545.1 Actinomycetota bacterium | reverse complement strand
GAAGCTCCACGGCCGGCGGGTCGGGGAAGCCGCTCAGATCCAGATAACGCACGCCGGTGGCCCGTTTTGCGGAGGCGTCGAGCACGATGTCGGTGACGAGCGCTTCGGGGATGACCCTGCCGTGCCCGGATCGGAGCACGCGTGCCAGTGACGCGATCGGATCACCCTTGGCGTGCACCGGGCAGCCGTAGTGACCACAGAACCCGCAGTCCACACACGCGGGTCGCCCGTCGTAGATGACGCTGTTGGTGCCCGTCGGTGCCCGGTAGGGGTGCAGCCCGGCACGGGTGGCCGCGGCGGCCGAGATGACCGCCTGGGGCATGTCGGGTCCCGGTGGCATCGGGAAAGGCCCCGAACGCCATGCCGCGAACGGGTTGGTGCCGGTCTCACCGGCGACGCCGATCAGTCGTTCCACCGCGGTGTAGTGACCTTCGAGATCGTCGTAGGTGAGCGGCCAGTCACGGACATCGGCGCCGCCGGTGTCGATCGGGCCGCGGGTGCTGCGCAGGGCGAAGTCCTCTTCGCGGAAGCGGGGGAGTTTGGCGTCCGCGTGGAAGCCGCCGCCGCCGACGGTGCACGGCAGGTTGTTGACCTCGCCCGTGGCGAGCCGGTCACCGTCGTCGGGCCCACGCCGATAGGTGCGCGGCTCCAACAGTGGATCCGGGCCGAGGATGTGGCGGCGTTTCGCGGCGATCTCGTCATTGCACAGGTGATCGAGCCCCTCGTGGGGCGGCGAGAGGTCGATGAGGTGGTTGCGGCCCTTCTCCAGGATGATCACGTCCCATCCGGCGGCGGTCAGCACATCGGCTGCGGTCGAGCCGCCCGGGCCCGAGCCGATGACGATCGCGTCGCAGTCGGTCGGCGGACTCACGACACGTCCCGATCGGTGAAGGTCCGTTCCGGCGGGAACATCGGTTCGGCGAACCCGATCGATCGCCAGGCGTCCCCGTGGGCATTGCCGCCGTAGGCCGGGTCGCCGTAGGTCGCCTCGCATGCATGCTCGAAGACGACCCGTCGATCGGCGTCGCTCGCCGAGTCGGTCGCGATCCGCCCGTAGACGTCACGCCATGTGGCGATGCGACGCTCCCACGCCAGGTGTTCCCACGGCCCGAGGTCGATCCAGGTCTCCAGGGCCGTCGCCGGGGCCGCCCAGATGCGCGGTGGGTCGTGGTCGAGCGCGCCGAGCAGCGTTTCCACGTAGCGAAGCGCGCCGAGTTCGACCGACCCGGGTACCGCATCGTCCAAGGCGGCCGCGATCGCGTCACGCGCGGTGTCGTCGAACCGGAACGCGTCGTCGCTGCTCACGGGTTCGACCGCACGTAGGTGTACACCCCGGCCATGTTCCGGTTGACCGACTCGGGGAGTGGATGGATCGTGGCTCCCATCGCCCGTGCCCCCCAGACGATCTTCGCGGTGCGCTCGACGAGCGCCGCGTGGTGCAGCGCCTGGGACGGGGAGGCCGCGCACGTGACGAGGCCGTGGTTCGCGAGCAACGCCGCGCCGCGATCGGCGAGCCGGCCGGCGACCTCGTCGCCGAGCTCGGCGGTGCCGGTTCCCTCGTAGTCGCAACAGGGCACGTCACCACCCAGGTAGACGACGACCTCTTCGATCACCGCGGGGATCGGTTCGTGCGCGAGCGCGAACATCGTGGCGTACACCGCGTGGGTGTGGATCACGCTGGCGAGCTCCGGGTAACGCCGCAACGTGCCCAGATGCAGGTCCTTCTCGGTGGTCGGCGAACGGGTGCCTTCGACGACGTTGCCGTCGAGGTCACAGACGACCAGGTCGTCCAGGGTCATCGTCGCATAGGGCACCGATGAGGGTGTCAGGCACACCAGGCCCCCCTCGAGGCGGCCCGAGATGTTGCCGGAGGTGCCTTCGACCAGCCCGCGTTCGAGCATCTCCTTGGCGGTGGCGAGCACCTCGGCACGGGTGGTGGTCGGTGAATCGGTCATGGTTCCAGGACCTCCGGGTTGGCGAGATTCGCGGGTCGTCCACCGGCGAGCAGCGCGGTGAGTCCATCGGCCATCAACGAGGTGTGGACCGCTTCGGTGTCGGTCGTCGCCCCGCCGATGTGGGGGGACAGCAGCACGTTGTCCATCGTGAGCAGCGGGTGATCGGGCGGGAGTTGTTCGCCGTCGAAATGATCCAGGGCCGCCGCACCGAGGTGCCCGGATGCGAGCGCGTCGACGAGCGCGTCCAGGTCGTGCAACCCGGCGCGCGCGGTGTTGACGTACACCGCGCCGGGCCGCATGCGGGCGAACCGCTCGGCGTTCATAAGGTGGTGGGTTTCGGGTGTCACCGCCGCGTGCATCGAGACGACGTCGGCCTCGGCGAGCAGATCGTCGAGTTCCCACGAGGCGTCCGACGCATACGGGTCGTGCGCGATCACCCGCATCCCGAGACCTTCGAAACGCCACTTGGCTGCGCGCCCCACGGCGCCGAGCCCGACCAGGCCGACGGTCTGCCCGGCGAGCTGCGCGGCCCGGTGACGTTGATACGGGATCGTGCCGCCGGCGAACACGGTGCAGCTGCGCACCTCGTGATCGGCGGCGACGAGGTGCCGCGTCACGCCGAAGGTCATCGCGACCGCGAGCTCGGCGACGCCGTCCGCGTTGCGACCCGGGGCGCGCAGTACGGGGATGCCTGCCGCGGTCGCGCCGTCGAGGTCGACGTTGGTGGGGTCGCCCCGCGTCGATCCGATCGCGAAAAGTGGCAACTCGAACACCGCACCCGCGCACCGGTCGGCCTCGCAGATGATGACGTTCGCGCCCTCGTCGCGTGCCCGGTTGGCGAGGCCTTGCGCGTCGTAGATGCGCAACGGGTGCTGGTCGATCCACGGATCACAGATCACCGTCCCGAGTCCTTCGAGGGTTGCGAGCCCCGGGCCGCGCAGCGGCGCGGTCGAGAAGATCACGAGGTTCCCGGTGTGCGGGTTCGTGTCGGTGTCGGTCACGTCGGGGCTCCTGTGTCGGTTGTCGGTTCGGTGCCGGGGAGCTCCACGACGACGTCGGCCTTCGCGAGCGTGGCGTCGTCCTGGTTGGTCATCTCGACGTGGACCCGGACCCGGTGGTGGCGGCGTTCGACCCACGCCTCGGTCACCTCGCCCGTGATCACCGTGATGTCCCCGGTGAACGCCGGGTTGCGGTACTGCGAGGTGACCTCGACGATCTCTCCCCATTCGCCTGCCCATCCCGACACGTGGTTGATGATCCACGCACCCATCGACGCCCCGTAGCCGTAGCCCCGCGGCATGCCCACATGGGCGGCCCACCGTGGTTGCAGGTGCCCGCGCGACGGGCCGTAGTAGGCGCCGTCGGTGAGCTCGGGGTTCATCCGCTCGACGCGCCGGTCGCCTTCGAAGCCGGCCATCTCCGCGGTGTAGCCCAACTCGGCGGCCGACACCGTCGTCGGGCCTTTCGCCATGCCGCCCCACACGGTCATCGGGAACGCGCGCCATTCGGTGGTGAAGCTCGCGAGGCTGTGCGGTCCGAGGATCTGCTCGGCGGTTCGGTCTCCGACGTGCACCGAGGCGTGCGTCCGCGGTGCGTGACCGAGCCGGTGGATCTGTTCGATGAACGCGCCTTTGCGTTGCTCGATCGAGTCGAGGTCCGCGTCGGACCACTCGGGCTCGCTCGTCCGGGTGAACGTCTTGTTGCTCCGGGCCTTGTTGACCCGGTAGCGGATCGACGTGGATCGTTGCAGCGCGACGCGCTCACCACGTTGGTTGATGTACAGGGTGTCGCCTCGTTGGAAGCAGGTCGGGCCGGCGAAGGAGGTGTCGGTCACCCGGTAGTCATAGGGCATGCGGTGGCACACGAGGTGGTCGCCGGGGCGGATGCGAGGGCCGAAGAACCACCAGTCGTCGCCGCCGAAGATCAGATGGCTGCCGGGGATGCGGCCGATGTTGGCCGGGGACGCACCGTGGCTCGTGTCGCATGCGACGGCGAACGACTGGGGGGCGACGAGTTCACCGAAACGGCTCTCGGCGGCCCACGTGGTGTCGTAGTGCAGCGGGTTCGGGTAGTGCATCGCCTGGACCCAACGGCGGATGTCGTTGCGTTCGACGGGTTCGGTCAACTCGCCGGGCCGCAGCGGTCGACCCATCCAACGATCCAGGTCCGCGACGTCGAGGGTCGTGTCGTCGAGGGCCGAGTCGTCGAGGGCCGAGTCGTCGAGGGCCGAGTCGTCGACGGTTTCGTCGGCTCGGGTGTCGGGGATGGTGTCCGGGTCGGTCCCGGCCCGGTCGGTCGTGTCGTCGGTCATGGGACGGATGCACCTCCGGTGCGTTCGGTGGCGAGTCGTTGTTCGACGAGCGCGATCAGCTCGGGGTCACGGACCTTGGAGCCCGCGTTGGTCATGGGGATGGTGCCGTCGTCGAAGAACAGCACCTGTCGGGGCACCTTGTAGGAGGCGACACGTTCGGCGAGAAAGGCGCGGATCCGTTGCGCGTCCCGGGGGGCGCCGTCGGCCGGGGTGACACAGGCGACGACGATCTCGTCGTGGTCGACGTCGGGGATGCCGACGACGCGTGCCAGACGGACCTCCGGGCATCCTCGCAACGCCACTTCGATCTCGGCCGGTGAGACGTTCGCACCGTCGGTCTTGATCATCGAGGTGGCCCGACCGGTGAAGTGGATCTCGCCACGTTCGTCGCGGAATCCGACGTCGCCGGTGTGGAGGAATCCGTCGGTGTCGAAACAGTCAGCGGCCGCCTTCCCGACGTACCGGCGCATCAGCGACGGGCCGCGTACGCACAACTCGCCTTCGATGCCGATGTCGAGCACGGCGTTGCGCTCGGGGTCGACGACCCGGAGTTCGTTGCCCGCCAGCAACGGGCCGTGCGAGCGGCGCATCGTTTCGCGCCCCGCATCGGCCCGGTGCGCGGCGAACAGCGCGCACGTCTCGGTCATCCCGTAACCGACGGGCATGTTCCACGCCGGGTCGCCCTGCACGCCGGGGTGCCGGGAGAACACCGATTTCCCGAAGACCTGACGAAGGCTCGACAGATCGGTGTGCCCCCAGGCCGGGTCGTCGGTGAGCGCGCGTGCCTGGTGGGGCAGCAGGTACGGCTCGGTGATGCGTTCGCGGTCCATGAGTTCGAGCGCGGCGCCGGGCTCGAAGGTCTCCTGGAGGATGCACGTCCCCCCGGCGGCGAGCGTCGCGGTCGTCGCCGACATGAACCCGGCGCTCCAGAACATCGGCAGCGGCGACCACATGCGCGTCGAGGGACCCCGGGCGAACACGTCGGCCTGGAGGAACGCCGCGATGACCGGGCCACCGGAGCCGTGCACGATCCCTTTGGGTGTCGACGACGTACCCGACGAGAACAGCACCAACGCGTCGTTGCCGGTGCGTTCGGACCAGGAATCGGCTCCGGCGCCGGTGTCGGACCGGGTCGTCGTCGCCCGCGCGTCGACTTCGGCATCGAGTTCGGCGCGGTGTGCCCGGGCGAGCCAGTCGTCCCAGTCGTCGCCGACCGCATGCACGGTGTGCAAGGTGGGTACCGCTCCGATCAGACCGGTTGCCTCCTCTGCGGGGCGGCGGCGCAACAGTCGGGTCTGGGTGAGCACGGTGGTCACCCCCGTGGCGGTGAACATCGCGGCGAGTTCGGGTGGCGGTGCGAAGGTGGAGACCAGAACCGGCAGCGCGCCGATCGCAGCCACGGCCAGGGTGGCGGCGAGTGACTCGGGCCGGTTCCCCATCGCGACGGCCACCGGCTCCCCGACGGTCACGCCGTCGGCCACGAGCCCGCGTGCGATCGATCGGACCTGGGTGGCGAGGTCGCGGTAGGTCCACCGTGTCGTCCGATCGTGCGCGAGTGGGTCGTCGAACACGAGCGCGGGCGCGTTCCCGTAGCTCGATGCGAGATCGAACGCGAACTCTCCGAGTCCACCGGCTCGAGCGGCCGCGCCGGTGAGCGGTGGCCCCGCGATCGTCGAGGGTCCGGTCATCGGTGCCCCGCGTGGTCGAAGAGCCCGTCGAAGCCACCGACCCGGATCGACCCGGCCAGCTCCACCGCGACGGTGTCCGCGTCGTCGGGCAGACGCAGGGTCGGTTGCAGGTGACGGCCGAGCATCGCGATCTCGTATTCGTCGCACACCCCGGCGGCGCCGTGCAGTTGCCGGCAGGTTCGCAGCACGCCGCGAGCGGTGTCGAGTGCGTGCATGCGGAGTGCGAGTGCGTCGACGTGTGCGTCGGGCACGGAGGCCGTTCCCAGTCGCCACAACGTGAACAGGCTGAGCTCACGGAGCCCCGCGACCTCGACCTTCGCGTCGGCGAGCGCGAACCGTACGGTCTGGAACGCGGTGAGCGGCCTGCCGAACTGGTGCCGTGCACTGGTGTGCTCGACGGTCACCTCGAGGGCGCGTTCGAGCGCCCCGAGGATCCGACACGACGTGAACATCGACCACCATGCGGCGGCGGCGAGTGCTCCTGTGGCGGGTTCGAAACCTCCGGTGGGCGTCACCCGGGTGACGAACGGCCCGAGCCGTGTTGCCAGCGGCGTGCCAGGCGTCGCGGTCGTGACCCGGCCGTTGCCCGGGGAGATCTCCCAGCGCGGCGCGGTCGCCCCGTGATCGACGGCCGGGTCGGTCGGATCGACCAACGCGAACGGTCGGGTTCGTGCCGATCCGTCGCACGACGGGGTGAGCCATCCGGCGACCGGCCAGGGCAGCACGACCCGTCCCGCTTCGATGCACGCCACCGCGCCCGCGGCGGCGGCGTCGGTATCGGTCGTCACGGAAAGGTCGTCGACCCCGAGGCTCCCGAGCGCATCGGCGATGGCTCGGTCGGGGTGGTCGTGGTCGTGTTCGGCTCGTCGGGCGCGGTCGATGCCGCCGAGGTCGCCGAACGCTCGCCGCGCGGACTCGCCGAAGGCGACGGCCGGTTCGGGTAGCAGCGGGTTCACGAGGCGTTGCCCAGCAGGTCGCGGGCGACGATCATGCGTTGAACCTCGATCGTGCCCGACGCGATCGTCGCCGCCTGGGCGTAACGCCAGTGGTCCTCCGCGGCACCATGGAGCGGCGCGTCCGCACCGGCGTCGAGCCCGCCGACGCCGAGCGCGTCGCCGAGCAGGTCGGCGACATCCTGGTCGCATCGGGTCACGGCGATCCGTGCCGCCGAGGCGAGCGCGTCGAAGTCACCACCGGCTGCCTGGGTCGCGACGGCCCGGTAGGCGAGCAGGCGTGCGACGCGGACGCGCACGAGCAGACGGGCCCAGCGGGTCCGGAGCCGATCGGGGATGCCGTCTTCGCCGGTGGCGAGCAGGGAGAGCAGCCGTTCGCAGCGTGCGTAGCGGGCGATCCCGACCCGTTCGTGCGCGAGCGCCTCCTTGATCACCGCCCAACCGCCGCCCACCGCGCCCAGCACCGCATCGGGGCCGACGATCACATCGTCGAAGAACACCTCGTTGAGATGATGCGGTCCGAGCATCGTGCGGATGGGCACGACCCGGATGCCGGGGGTGTCCATCGGAACGAGGAACATCGTGATGCCCTCGTGTCCGGTGCCGTGTCCGACGCGGGCCGCGAGGACACACCACTGGGCGATGCCCGCGTACGAGGTCCAGATCTTCTGCCCGGTGATCCGCCAGGTGTCGCCGTCGGCGACCGCACGGGTCGACAGCGCCGCGAGGTCACTGCCCGCGTCGGGTTCGCTGAAGCCCTGGCACCAGATCACGTCGCCGGCCGCGATCGGGGGCAGGTGGCGGGCCTTCTGGTCGGCGGTGCCGAACGCCATGACTGCGGGGCCGACCCAGTTGAGACCCATGTACTGCGGTCCGCGTGGTTCGTGGTGCGCCCACATTTCTTCTCGCACGACGGTCTGTGCCCAGACGTCACCACCCGCGCCGCCGTGTTCGGTCGGCCATGCGATCGTCAGCAACCCCTGGTCGGCGAGTGTCTTGCAGAACGCCTGGGTCGCGGCCATGTCCGCGGGGTCGTCGGTGAACGCGCCGAGGAACTCGGGTGGGAACGTCTCGGTGATCGACGTCCGCAGACGCGTGCGGAGTTGTCGCGCGTCGTTGCCGATGTCGAAGTCCATCCGCACCCCGTTTCGTACCTGACACGAATGTTAGTCGCGTAGGATCGCCGGTGATGTCGCCGCCGGTTGCCACACTCGTCCGGGACGTGTTCGCGGCCGCGGTGGCCAGGGACCCCGACCACGAGGCACTCGTGACGCGGCGGTCCCGGTACACCTACGCCGAGCTCGACGCGGCATGCGACCGGGCGGCGGTGGCCCTCGCAGCGATGGGCGTCCGGCCGGGTGACCGTGTCGCGGCGTCGCTGCCCAACGAGGACGACGTCGTACTCGCGTTCCACGGTGCGATGCGCCTCGGAGCGGTGTGGGTGGGGATCAACCGTGCACTCGCCGACCCCGAGAAGCGCTTCCAACTGGACGATTCGGGGGCCGCGTTGTGCCTCGCGGAGCGGCCCGTGGCCGGGGCCGGGGGACGGTTCGTCGACATCGACGAATGGCGTGGTGCGCTGCTCGATGCCGACGGTGTGGTGCCGCGGCCCGGGATCGACCCGTTCGCGCCGGCCGCGATCGCGTACACGTCCGGGACGACGGGGCGACCCAAGGGCGCGGTGCACAGCCAGTGGAACCTGCTGCTTCCCGGTGCGGTCATGGTCGCCGAGCGTGGTTACGGCCCCGAGCTCCGCAAGGGCGACTGTCTGCCGTTGACGATCCTGAACATGCTGGTCCTCACGACGTTGCTCGTCGCGCAGGCGCACGGGACGTGCATCGTGATGGACCGCATCGACCCCGAAGGGGTCGCCGAGTGGATCCGTGAGGAGCGCGTCACCACCTGGAACGGACCACCCGCGTTGTTGCACGGTCTCGCCGGTAACGATGTCGTCGCGCCTTCGGACCTGGCGACGTTGGACGAGGTCTGGAACGGTGGCGCCGACTGCCCCGACGCCGTGCGCGAACGCTTCGAGGCGAAGTTCGCCAAGTCGGTGCTGTTCACCTACGGGCTCACCGAGGCGCCGTCGGTGGTGAGCATCGACCCCCGTGGTGGACCGGGTGGTCCGGGCGCGAGCGGCGTTCCGCTCGGGCATCTCGCGGTCCACGTCGTGGACGAGGCCGGGGCGGTGTTGCCACGGGGTGCCACCGGTGAGATCTGCGTGGCACCTGCGGACGACCGTTACCGGTTGATGCTCGGCTACCACGAGCGGCCCGAGGCCACGGCCGAGACGCTCGCCGGGGCGATGTTGCACACCGGCGACATCGGCTTCGTCGACGACCACGGGCGGATCGTGGTGCGCGACCGCAAGAAGCTGGTGATCGTCCGTGGCGGTGCGAACGTGTATCCGGCGGAGGTCGAGCGGGTGATCCACGACCATGACGGGGTCGAGGCGTGCGCGGTGTTCGGGGTTCCCGACGAGCGTCTCGGTGAACGGGTGGCCGCAGCGGTGCAGCCCGTACCGGGCGCGCAACTCGACATCGATGCGCTCCGGGTGCACTGCGCGGCGAACCTCGCGCGCTACAAGGTTCCCGATCGGTTCGTTGTCGTGGACGGGTTCGTACGGAACGCCATGGGCAAGATCGACCGGGCGGCGTTGGCCGATCTGGGCTGACTGCTCTGTCCGGGTCGGCCGGGTCGGTCAGATCGCGCGGAGGATGCCACCGTCGACGGCGAGCGTCGCGCCCGTGATCCAAGCGGCGGCCTCCGAAGCGAGGAACGTGACGGCGGCGGCGATCTCGCCCGGGGTGCCGAAACGCCCCGTGGCGGGGGCGGTGCGTGCGAGCTGGCGGGCCATGACCTCGGTGACGTCGATTCCCCGCGCTCGTGCCGAGGCCTCGGCGTTCGCACGGATCAGGTCGGTCTCGGTGACCCCGACGAGGAGCGCGTTGCTCGTGACACCGTCGCTTGCTGCGTCGACCGACAAGGTCACCGAGAGGTTCACGAGGGCAGCCTTGGCTGCGGCGTACGGCGCGAACAGCGCGTCGGGGCGTCGGGCGCTCGTGGACGCGATGTGCACGATCCGACCCCACCGCGCCGCGCGCATGACCGACGCGCACGCCACGGCCAGGCGCGCCGGGGCGACGAAGTTCAGCGCGAGGTCGCCTTGCCAGTCGTGTGTGGTGAGCTCGCCCAGCGGTTTGGGCGCAGCTCCTCCGGCGTTGTTGACGAGGATGTCGATGCGCCCGAACCGGTCGTTGCACGCGTCGACGATCCGTCGGGGGGCGTCGTCGCTGGTGACGTCGAGTGCCTGGAAGGCCGCCGTGCCGCCGGCAGAGACGATGGCATCCACGGTGTCGGCGAGCCGATCGGTGCCGCGCGCGACCGCGAAGATCGACGCGCCCTCGGCCGCGAGGTGTTCGGCGACGGCCCGTCCGATACCGGCGCTCGCCCCGGTCACGATCGCGACCCGACCTTCGATCCCCATGTCCATGGCCCGTGAGGTTACCGGCGTCAGGGGCCGCGGAGTTGCGCTAATCTAACGCGCGTGTCAGGTCGTGTCCGTGGTCGATTGGCGATCATCGTGGGCAGCACGTGACCACGGTCGGTGGCGTGGCGATCCCGGCGGTCGCCGACCGGGCCCGCATGCGTCGTGAGCGGCACGCTCGGCTCCAGGCCGAGCTCGCGCGAGGTGACCTCGACGCGTTGGTCGCCACCGGCACCGCGGACGTCGCCTACGCCGTCGGCGCCGATGCACCCGCGTCGGATCCGGCACGGGCCATGCTCGCCCGCCAGGTG
>JAFDWI010000186.1 GCA_018268545.1 Actinomycetota bacterium | reverse complement strand
TCGTCGCGGCGAACAGGCACCTCTCCAGCCTGCTGGTGAAGTTGGTCTATCCGATTCCCGTTGTGTCGCAACACGCACAGATGGCCGTTGCGGCATCGTCATCGGGCAGCGCGATCACCTCCACCGCGGCGCGCGCGGCGACGGTGGCGCCGTACCAACGGCTCCGCACCTCGGACGGCGCGTTCGACGTCGAGAAGATCGCGAGCATGGAGCGCCCGGTCGAGAACACGATCACTGCGATGCACGACGCGAACGCCAGGGTCGACCGTACGAACTCGCCATGGCTCCTCGGCCCGCTGCGAAACCGCGTCAGCGCGTACCAGAAGCAGCTGGATCGTGCCGTCCCCCAGGCGCAGCGGGCCCTGGATGCGATCCGCATCGCACCGGAGGTGCTCGGTGGCAACGGCCCGCGTCACTACCTGCTGTTGTTCGGGAATCCGGCCGAAACCCGGGGGCTCGGCGGATTCGTGGGCGCGTGGGCCCAACTCGATGCGACCGACGGGCAGCTCACATTGGTCCGCCACGGGAAGATGGGCGACCTCAACGACGCCACGCCTTGGGAATCACGCCACATCACCGGCGAACCCGAATACATGGCGCGCTACGGCGCCCTTCAGCCCGCACGGTACATCCAGAACATCTCGGCCTCACCGGACTTCCCGACCGTCGCTCGGGTCGCCGAGCAGCTCTACCCACAAGCCGGGGGAATTCCGGTTGACGGCGTGATGTACATCGATCCCCGCGGCCTTGCCGCCCTACTCAAGCTGACCGGTCCCGTGACGGTTCAGGATGCACCGGAAAAGCTCACCTCGGCGAACGCCGCACGCTTCTTGATGCACGACCAGTACGTGAAGGTGCCGGGGCTCGGAGACCGGACCGACCTGTTGTCGAATGCCGCCGAGGCGACGTTCAAAGCGCTCACGAACCGTCGCCTGCCCACCGTTTCGATGATCACGTCGGTCCTGTCGCCTGCGATGCACGATCTGCACATCATGGCGACCGTCAACGACCCGGAGGCGAACACCTACTTCACGTCGATCGGGCTCACCGGCGCGTTCCCGAAGGTGAAGCGGAAGGACTTCGTGTCGGTCCGCATCAGCAACATCGGCGAGAACAAGATGGACTACTTCGTCAATCAGGCGAGCCTCTACTCGGTTCGTCACGACGTGGCCAACGGGTCGACACAGGGAACGCTCACCACACTCATCCAGAACGTGGGCCCCGAGAGCGGACTTCCCGATTACGTCGCCGGAAATCCCGACACCCGGGCGCATCGCACCAACGGGCGGCCCTATGGGTCGGCGAACGTCGCGGTCAGCATCTACACGGCGCTGCAGCCCACGGGAATGACCATCGGAGGTCGCCCGGTCGGGATTCAGGTCCAACACGAACTCGGCTATTGGGTGGCCTCGGTCTCCACGACGGTCCCGGAAGGGGTGACGAACGTCCTGGTCCTCGAGGTCTCGGGAACCATCGCTCCCTCGGCCGACTACCACCTCGTCGTCGCGAACCAACCCATCGCCACATTCCCCGGCACGATGGTGACCTATCACCCCTACGACAGCCGTCATCGAGGTGCACGACCTCAACCTCCCAGGGTTTTCTTCAAACCGTCGGGTGTGTATGTCTTCGGTCCGGACGGTGGTTCCCGATGGACGAACTGACCGAACCCGAAGAAATCCCCCATCGTCCGACGCGATGCTGTATAGTCGCCTTCCGAACCAATCTCTTCTACCGCCACGACCGAGGTGAGGGCAGAACCATGACACACACCATTCGACGCAACCCGATCATCCGGGCCATCGCTGTCCTGGCCCTGGCACTGGGGGTGTTCGCCGTTGCACCGAGCGTCTCGGGCGCCGCGGGCCCCTCGGCGTGCCTTCCGGGCACGTACGGCAACGGGCAGGCTGGAATCGCGGGCAACCCCACGCAGGTGAGCCCTGGTGGGACCACGACCATCACCGGCCACAACTTCGGTCCCACGTGTGTGCTCTCGCTGACCATCGGTGCATCCTGTGCCGCCGGCACTTCGATCGGTAATGTCACGACCGACGCGAACGGGAACTTCTCGACCACTTGGACCGTTCCCACGAATCAGGCCAGCGGGACACTCACCGTCTGCACCTCGGTCGGTGGAGCGCCGATCACCACGACCATCATGGTGAGCGCCGCAACCGCGCCGACCACCACCCTGGTAGGCAACGGCAACGGCAACGGTTCGGCAGGGGCGAACGGCAACGGGACCGGCGTCCTCCCGGCAACGGGTTCGCAGGTGTTGCCCTTCGTCGCCGGTGGCGTCCTCCTCCTGGTCGTCGGCTCGATGTTGGTGCTCGCCGCACGCAAGCGCAACGCGACGAACTGATCTTCCCGCAGCCTTTCGGTCACTCGATGACCCCGCCTTCGGGCGGGGTCATCGTCTTTTTCCCCCCGATCGACCCCCGCTCCCAGACGACGGTCAGCGACGATGGTCGTCGAGGTGGTCGACCATCAGATGACTCGCAATCTCCACCTCGTCGCTGACCTTGTCGATGTTCGACCAGTCGAGGACCCAGCCGACCAGCGCCGAGAACCAGACGTGGCCCAGGATCCGGGCTGTGTCGTCGCGCAAGTCCGGTTCGAGATCCTCGCCGAGCCCACGGGCGATGGTGCGAGTCATGATCAGCGTCACCTGACGCTGGCATTCGGCCGCCCCGGGATCCGGTGAGACCAACGCGGTCACGAGCGCCTCGGAGAGGTTCTGTTCGCGCTCCATGGCACGCTGGGCACGCTTGATCACACTCAGCACCCGGTCGGTCGTCGTGTCACCGGTCGGAGGACGCACGGTCACCTGCCGCTCGAGTTCGGTGACCCACAGCACGAGCGCGGCGGCCAACAGGTGGTCCTTCGATGCGAAGTACCGGTAGATCGTGCCCAACGCAACGCCGGCCTCGGCGGCGACGTCGCGCATCTGCACGGCGTCATAGCCACCGGCCCGACCCAGGTCGAGTGCGGTCCGCAGGACGCGTTCGCGCCGTTCTACCTGCCCCGCGCTCAAGGTGGCCGGGTCGACACCGGCCCGCGGCACATCATCGCGTTCGGGGGTCATGCACTCGCTCCCCACGAGGTTCGCGTCAGGAGTTCCCGAAACGGGACATCACGATCCACTTGTGTCTCGCGGGGAAGCCCCAGGACCCGCTCGGCGATCACATTGTGTTGGATCTCGTTCGAACCGCCGGCGATCTTGATCGACAGTGCGGCGAGCATCCGGTTCTGCCAGAGGCCTTGCGACGGTGCATCGTCACCGACGAGCATGCCCGCCGGTCCTTCGACCGCGACCGCGAGGTCGGCCAGACGCTTCAGGTGCTCGGCGTAGAACAACTTCATCACCGACGCCTCCGCCCCGAGTGGTTTCCCCTGGCTCAGTGCCGTCTGCATGCGATAGGACAGGAACGTCAGGATCATGTGGCGCGTGTGGCAGTCCGCGACCCGTTGGCGGACAACCGGATCGTCGACGGATCCGGTCGACCTGACGAGGTCGAGGACCAGACCGAGCTCCTTGCCCCGCTCCGAGCCGCTGATCGCCGCGCGCTCGTTCGAGAGGGTCGTGACGGCCACCTTCCAGCCGTTGCCGACTCCCCCGACGATCTGCGCTGCCGGGACCCGGACCTCGTCGAAGAAGACCTCGGAAAAATGGGAATGCCCGGTCATCTGACGCAACGGCCGGATCTCGATGCCCGGTGTCGACATGTCGAGCAGAAAGTACGTGATCCCCTGATGCTTGGGGACGTTCGGGTCGGTCCGAGCGAGCAGGATCCCCATCGAGGACTCACCGGCCTGGGACGTCCAGACCTTCTGCCCGGTCACGACCCATTCGTCGGTGGCCGTGTCGTGAACGGCTCGGGTGCGGAGCCCCGCGAGGTCGGAGCCGGCTTCGGGCTCACTGAAGAGCTGACACCAGATGTCGTCACCTCGGAGCATCGCGGGGAGGTAGCGCTGCTGTTGTTCCGGTGTGCCGTGTCGCATGAGGGTGGGGCCGACCATCCCGTGGGACACCGCGAAGATCCCCGTCGAGACACCGAAACGACCTTGTTCCTGGGCGAATATCGACGCTTCCATCGGCCGACCGCCTCGCCCGCCGAACACCTTGGGCCAGGCGATCCCGGCCCATCCCGCGTCCCACAAGCTCCGTTGCCAGCTCGCACACCGGGACGCGTAGTCGGCGTCGGACATGGCCTCGTTCTGGTGTCCGTTGGAGAAATCGTCCGGGTGCCCCTTGGGCACGGCGTTCGCTGTCAGCCAGCGAC